>CALMPK010000363.1 GCA_937873575.1 uncultured Hyphomicrobiaceae bacterium | reverse complement strand
GTGGACGAAGGAGGGCTCGGCACTGCGCGACGAGATCGCGGCGGCGCTCGCTGCCGAGCCGGGCGGCATCGCCTTCGACGTGTTCGAGTGGTCGGGCAGAAACTCCCACAAGGCGCGAGTGAAGGCCGGCTACGAACTCGCGGCCCATATCCGCGAACTGCAGCGCCGGATGCCGGCGTGCCGCCACTTCATCGTCGCGCACAGCCACGGGGGCAACGTCGCTCTGCTCGCGCACAAGCACCTCGACGTGGCCGAGCATGCTCTCGGCATCGCCACTCTCGGTACGCCGTTCCTGCACGCGCGCCTGCGCGGCGATCTCGCATTCCAGACATTGCGCTCGCTGGAACGGGAGGCGGTCGAGGAGAACCAGCTTGCGGCGGCCATGTTCGCGTTCGCGCTGACGATCGCGACGGTGGCGCTGCTCGGCAATACCCTCGAGGGGCGTGTGGCGAATCCCTGGTGGTGGGCCTTCGCCGTGGCGCTGGTGGTGGGATACGCCGCGCGGCCGCTGTTCCAACGTTTCGTCACGCCGCATCTCGTGCGCCTGCTGTTCCGCTTCAGTGGCAAGCGCGCGGCCATGCGCCTCGCCACGGCCATCGCCTTTCCCGCACTGCCCAGCACGCACATCCTGAGTTTCGTCTACCCGCGCGACGAGGCGGGCCTGCTGCTCGACACGCTCGAGCTGACGACCAAGGCGCCGACGCGGATCATGGAGTGGGTGTTCGGCATCGGTCTTCTCGTGCTGGCGCCGATGCTGTTCATCGCGCCCTATGCGTCCGTCGCAAACGTCGTCGCCGGCGATTTTTTCGGGTTTGACGCAGAGCGCATCGCTGACCTCGCCATCAAGGCGTTCATGGCCCTCTATCTGGGGTTCGTCGGTCTGTGGCTCGTCGTCCTCGCCGTCCGATATGTGCTGAGCCTGCTGCGCGGCCATCCGGCGGGCTTCGGCTGGGAGCGCCCCTCGCTGCATTCCTGGGCGGAGATCGGCGCAACGGCGAGCGCCGAGGTTCCAGCGGCCCGCTCGAATGTCGCCGAAACGGTGCCCTACAAGGCCGAGGCGGTCAGCGCCGGTCTGCGCCACTCGGGTCTCTATGAGGACCGGCGCATCCTGAAGGCGCTGGCGTTCTGGATGGGGCACGTGCGGTAACGGTCTTCCTCCGCGTGCAGGAGTGTCTCGGCGCAGGGTTGCGCTCCGCTGGTCGTGCGGCAAGAGTGTCACGGCAACTCAAGCTCCGAGGAATGGACATCCGGATGGATGCTCGACAGGCCGTAGGCGGCGGAGACGATGCCATTCACGTCGCGTCGACACCTATCGTCGTGACGCTGGTGCACGGCACGTTCGCGTCCGGGGCTCCGTGGACGAAGGAGGGCTCGGCACTGCGCAACGAGATCTCCGCAGCGCTTCCTGGCCGCAGCGTCGTGTTCGACACGTTCGAATGGTCGGGCCGGAACACGCACAAGGCGCGCGTCAAGGCGGGCTATGCGCTGGCGGCCCACATGGCGGAGTTGAGGACGCGATACCCGCGATGCAAGCACTTCATCGTCGCCCACAGCCATGGCGGCAACGTCGCGCTGTTTGCTCACAAGCACTTGCCACAGGCGTTCCATGCGCTGGGCATCGCGACGCTCGGTACGCCATTCCTCCACGCCCGATTGAGCGAAGGGCTCGGTGGCAAATCACTCGACGAACTCCTCACCGAGGCACCGCGCTATACCGAAGGTGTCGCGCATGCGATCGGCTGGTTCCTGGCGTTCGTCTCGTGGCTCATTTTCGGAACGGCGCTGCGCGATACCGCCTTCGATGCGTGGTACTGGGCCGCGGCGGCCGGTGCCGCGACGGGTGGACTCGCGGGTTATCTCACAACGCTCGTCTTTCCTGCCATCGCCCGTTTCTGGCACCTGCGAGGTGGCAAGCGCGCGGCCGTTCGCCTCGCCGATGCGGTGCGCCTCGCGCCGATGCCCGCGACGCACGTCCTGAGCTTCATCTATCCGGGCGACGAGGCGGGGCGCGTGCTCGACGCGCTCGAGGTGACGACCACGGCACCAACTGCGGCGATCGGGTTCATCAAGGAAAACGCGCGCCATGTGCTTGGCGGTCTCTATCTGCTCGTGATCGGACTGGGAGCAGCGCTGGTGATAGCGAAGGATATCGTGAGCTTCGACGACAAGGCGTTCAGCAACGCTCTTGCATCGGGGTTCGCGTTCATCGTCTTAGGCACGCTCTATGCCCTCGTACTGCTCGTGGCGCTGCGTTACGTGCTGTCGCTCCTGCGCGGTCATCCGGCTGGTTTCGGCTGGGAGCGTCCCTCCATTCACGCGCATGTCGCGGTCGGCGTGGCACCCGAGGCGGAAGGGCTCGAAGCCAAGTCCTACTCGCACATCGAAGTGCCGTTCACGGCCGCGGTGGATGCGAAGCGTGGCCTGCGCCATTCGGGGCTCTACGAGGACACAAGGATTCTCAAGGCGCTGGCCTATTGGATGGGGCACGTGACCTAGGGTGCGATCGGTTGAGAAGGAAGTGCTGGGCACTTCCTTCGAGAGCGTGAATCGCACCCTGAGATCATGGCTGCGGGCTGTCGACGACTTTGAGAAAGCGCGAATGCGTTTCAATCAAATCGCGATAGCGCATTGGTGCCGGTCAAAACGGCAGAACGAGGCGGCCCTTGGCGCGCGAGACGCAGGGGCAGAACTCACGCTCGCGGTCGGCGAGGGAGAGGATTGTGTCCTTGTGGATCACATCCCCTTCGACATAGTCGGTCGAGCACGTTCCACACGATCCATGCCCGCAACCGGAGTCGATCGGCACGCCAGCGGCCTGGAGCACTTCGAGCGCGGAAACATCCGCCGGCACGTGCAACGTGCGGTCGGACCAGACTAGCCAGATCTCGAAAGCCTCGTTCGACATCGCCCCCGTGGCGCTCTCCGGATCATGCCCTACGAGGGCAATGGCGTAGCCGGTCGCATCTGCATTTCACATAAGTCAAGCGTCGGCTAGGGCGCTCCGCCGCAGCCCCTGTCGTTCAACCGGTGTCGAACGACCCATGATGCCTGCGGCAAGCCGGGGGGCAGATTTCATTTCGTCTCGTAGTTCTCGATCAGCTCCTTGGTCCGCGCCTTGGTTTTTTCTGTCATGCACCCGATCACGGCGACCGTGGTGCCGGTGCCGCCGGACCAGAACATCGGGATGTGGTCGCGGCACTCGGCGTCGCGGAACGCGAGCCAAGCGCGCTGGCTTTGGCGCAGTGCCTTTTCCCAGGCTGTCGCGTTGAACTGCTCCATCTCGCCAATGGCGAAGCCCGGCACCTTTTTCAGTGCGTCCCGGTAGGCAGCATTGAGGGCTTCGTCGGCCGCCTTGAAATCGCGGTCCGCGCAAAAATTCATCTCGTAGGTCGACATGGCGTTTTCGCAGTCGATCTGCGGTTCAGGTTCGCTCGCGGCCGGCACGGCGAGCGTGGCGATGAGCGCGAACACCAGGGCAGGGACGAGACGGCGCATGGGGCCTCGCGTGAAACAAGTTGATGGACTGGCGTTCGCCGGTGCGCGGTGGGGCTTCCACCGCCGGTGCGGGCGTTCGCCGACCAAGGGCCTCGAACCCCGGTCGATGCCATCATCGCCGTCTCCGTGCGGTTTGGGGCGGCAAGCGGGGGAGGCGGGGGGCAACGCCGGGGAAGGGTCCGCCTGGCGTGGGAATTATCTTGAGCGCGATGCGCAGGCGCGATGCCGCCGCCAGCAGCTCTCCCGCCGGCACCGCTGCATCTTTCGGGCGCTCGATTGTGGGATATGCCTTGGTGATGGCGTCGAGCGCACGGCGCGCGGCCTCCGCAGCGTCCGGCTTGCGGGCCGAAAGCTCCGCGATCACCGTTTCGGCCCGCGCCTTCGCCGCGGCGAGGAACCCGAAGCCGGCGAGATAGGGCTCGCTGTCTGCGGACTTGAGCGCGACGTTGTACTGCAGGGCCGCGCGATCCAGCATGTCGGCGAAGACTTCGGCGCGCGCGCTTTCCGGCGTGACGCCGGAGGAGGCCGGCGCTTTCTGCTCGGCGTCGCCCAGGGCGTCGAAGACGCGCTTGGCCGCTTCTTCGACGGCGGTGGTATCGGCGTTGGCGAGGGCCAGCTCGCTCGCCTTCTCCATCTGCGGGCCGAAATCCGCGAAGCCGATGTCTTTCCGCTTCTCCGCAAGGTCGACATAGACCTCGGCGATGGGGTGGGCGAACATTTCGCCCGCCTCGTGATGCTCGCCGGCGCGATAGGCGGCGAGGCCGGCGTGGTAATGGGCCGCAATGATGTCCAGCGCGGTCAGATACGTGATGGGGTCGCTGGTGACGTGCGAAAGGTCCACACCGGCCTCGCCGCCTTCGCCACTCTCACCACCTTCTCCGCCTTCGGCGGCGGCGAGAACAATTGCTGGTGGTGATGACGCGTCGCCGTCGCCCAGGGCGAGGGCGAGCGTCGAGGCTGGCAACAGCGTTGCCGCTGCGGTTAGAGTGGTCCAGGCTCTGTGGCTCAGTCGTCGCGCCATTCGAACTTCCCTTCACCGTTGTCCTGCCGATGATCGTACATATTCCTAGTCTTCTCGTAGGAGAAGTCCTAACCGACGTCCAGGAGCGCGCGCGCGGCCTCGCCTACGAGCCGGGCGCGAAGACCGCGGGATGGCATGCGCGGCTGGTCAAGTCCAACATGCAGGCGGTCGCTTCCTCGGCCTTGCGCCATGTGCAGGATACGATCATGACCGCGCTCAGCACCCATCCCGTGTTTTCAGCGATGGTCCTGCCGCGGCGGATCGCGCCGCCGCTCGTTTCGCTGAGCGGCATTGGCGAGGGCTACGGCACGCACATCGACGACGCGATCATGGGCCGCGCCTCGCCGCTGCGGACGGATGTCTCGATCACGGTTTTCCTCAGCGACCCTGCGGACTATGACGGCGGGGAGCTGGTCGTCGAGACGCTGGCGGGCGAGGAGACGGCCAAGTTCGCTGCGGGGGACGCGGCGGTCTATCCATCGACGACGCTGCATAGGGTCGATCCGGTCACGCGCGGGGAACGCCTTGTGGCGGCGACGTGGGCAGAAAGCCGCGTGCGCGATGCCGCGTGCCGCGAGGCGCTGTTCGACCTCGAACGGGCGCGCCGGCAGGTCTTCGAACAGCAGGGCAAGTGCGAGGCGTTCGATCTCATTTCGAAGACCTACGCCAACTTGTTGCGGCGCTGGGCCGACGTCTGAGGGCGCCGCAAGAGAGAGGGGAAGCGGAATGAGCACGGCTGCGAGCGTTCGAGAGGCCGCCGAGCGAAAGCTGGCGCGGCTGCAGCGCGTCTTCCTCATCATAGGCATCGTCTACCTGACGCTGCACGCGCTGGTGTCGCTTTCCGCCTATATGGAGCGCGGCATCGTCGCCGGGCTCGCGACGCTGCTGACGCTCGGCTTCGGCGATCTCTACTGGGCATTCGAATGGGCGGGCGAGACGGGGTTCCAGGCCGAACGCTACGCCGCGATCTTGGCCGCCGTTATGGCGTTCACGTCGTGGACGACGCGGCGCTGGACCAACGGCTACATCTATCGCCTTGCGGCCGCTTCCATGACGCCGATCGACGACGCGGCTGGTTCTGACGAGCAGGATGACTGGGGCGGTGAGACGGGCGAAGCGACGGTCAGTCGTGATACCGCGGGTGGCGCCACGGCCGCCAACGACCGCCCGGGAGGAGCTGCGTGAGCTGAACCTCATCATCGGCATGTAGCGCAGAGCCGCGAAGCAATGGCGGCCCGCTCGGAAGCTGATGCGCCCTCTTGCGGGTTGGCCAAGCGCAAATCGCCGCCCGCGCCCGGGATAAGGCGGTTGCTCAATGGGGTGATGAACGGAAGGCGCGGAGTGAGGATGGGGCGGTTCAGCCCATCGCCGCGGCGACGCCCACCATCACGCTCTCGAACACGCGACGTCCGTCCGTGCCGCCGAGCTTGCTCTCATAGAGCCGCTCGGGGTGGGGCATCATGCCGACGATGCGGCCCGTCTCGTCGCAGATGCCGGCGATATTGTTCATGGCGCCGTTCGGATTCGAATCGGGCGTGATGCGTCCGTCCGCCGAGCAGTAGCGCACCACGACCTGTCCCTCGCCTTCGATCCGCGCGATCGTCTCGTCGTCGGCGAAGTAATTGCCCTCGGCGTGGGCGATCGGAACCTTGACCACCTCGCCGCAGCGGTACGTGCTGGTGAAGAACGTCTCGTTGCGGTCGACGCGCAGGTGCACGTCGCGGCAGATGAACTTTAGGCTCTTGTTGCGCATAAGCGCACCCGGCAGCAGGCCGGATTCGGTCAGGATCTGGAAGCCATTGCAGATGCCGATGACGGGCGTGCCGGCCTTCGCCTTGGCGATCACGTCACGCATGATGCGCGAGTGGGCAGCCATGGCGCCGCAGCGCAGGTAGTCTCCGTAGGAGAACCCGCCCGGCAGCACGATGAAATCGGACGAGGGCACGCTCGTCTCACCGTGCCACACCATCTTCGGCGCGAATCCGGTGACCCGCTCGATGGCGACCTTCACGTCGCGGTCGCAATTGGACCCGGGAAAGACGATGACGGAAGCGCGGATCATGCTCGACTCTTTCTAGCCTGGCTCGAACTCGCGCCCTTTTAGCAGCCGGGCGCGCTTTACGGCAACTCAACCCTCGCCGGTTAGGCTCGATCCCTGAAAGGGAGGGGCCATGGGCGCGATCCGCGAAGCACTGTCCGACATCCTGCTGAAGCTCGGCCTCATCGCCCTTTTCGCCGGGCTCATCCCGGGCGTGCAGCTTTACGACTGGCTGACCTGCAGCCACGCCGCGGCCGTCGTCGAATTTATTCGGCCGGACGGCAAGATCGAGGTCGGCTTTTCGGATGCGGAGGGACGGCATGTCACAGCCGTGGCTGCGCCCCATCACGTCCGCCGCTTGGATGAGCCTGTCGCGGTGGAGCGAGATACGCCCGCCATGGCGTCCGGGCGGATCGATTTCGTCGGCAAACGGGGCGTGTGGTTGCCGCCGATCGCTCGCAGGCTGACCGTTGGCGAGCGCGTCGACGTGATCTATCGCCGTTGGTCGCCGAGTTCTCTCGCTCCCCACCGCAAGTTGGAAGACATGTACCTCGGGTTCGCGGGCGTTGCCCTCGGCACGATCCTTCTGGTGGCGAGGTCCGCGCTACTCGGGCGAGCAGGGCACGCCAACGCCGCGCCAGCGACTTCCGCCGCGCGTGAGCACAAACCGATTCCGCGCAAGAACCCGAGCCCGCGCAACTCGATCTTCGGACGGCCGGCGGCAGCCGGCGGGCGGCGTCGGCCGGCGGTCGAGCGCAACACGGGCTGGTTCTGATGGGGATGGCGAAGGCGGCACCTTCGACGGGGCGAGCGCAGTTCAGGGCTTGGCCGGTTCGGCCTTCCCCGTGTCCGTGCCCTTGCTCGCGCGGCACGTGCCGCTTTCGAGCGCCTCGATCTGCTGGCCCCGGAATGTCGAAACCTTGAGTTCGAGTGTCGCCGTCTTGAGCACGGCGAGCATCAGTAACTCGTTCGAATCGAGTTCCACGACGCCCTTGGGGGCCGGCGCCCAGAGCTGCACATCGGCCTCGCCGAGCGCCAGCGGGCATCCCTTTGCGCAGGTCTGCGCCTGCATCGCCGCGAGCGAGCCCTTGTGGTTGGGATCGACCCCGACAATGCTCCAGATGCCCTTGCTCTGCTCTCCGCCGGCAAGCTCGAGCTTGAGCATAAGGTGGCCGCTGGTCGCGTTCGCGGCGCCCGTCGCGACGACCACGGACTTGGTCGCACAGGCGATCTCGACGGGCATGCCCGGCGCGAGGGTGAGGGGCTGAGGCGCAACGACCGGCTGCGCCGGCGCATCGGCGGCTCGCGCCAGGGTCGGGGAAAGCGTGACGGCGAGCGCTGTGGCCGCTGCCGTGGCGAGCACTTTCGTCGTCGTCATTTGAGCATCACCAGTGCGGCGACGACGGCGGCGATCATCGGCACCAGGATGAAAATGGCGGCCTTCACGGCGAGAAACGCGACCGCCTTGCCGGCGTCGCCGCCGCCCCTTGACCGCCCGTTCTGATCCGTTGGGCCCATGGTCCGCCCTGCCTCAGCCGACGATCTCGAAAGAGTAGTTCTCGATCACGGTGTTGGCGAGAAGGTCCTTGCACATGCGCTCGACCGCCTCGCGTGCCTTCGCCTCATTCGTTTCCGTGAGGGCGACCTCGATGTACTTGCCCTGGCGCACGTCGCCGATGCCGGAGAATCCGAGACCTTCGAGGGCGTGACCGATGGCCTTGCCCTGCGGATCGAGGACGCCGTTCTTGAGGGTGATCTTGATGTGGGCTTTCAAGCGGGAGCCTCCAGCAGGTTCATGAGCCTTGTTTGGACGAGTAGCAGACCGGCCGCAAGCCGGGCCACCGCCAATTGCGACGTCGTCCACGTCTTGAATGCCTCTTCGGTTCCGATCTCAAGCGGTTTGAAACCTGACCTGGCTTAGGATCGGACGATGGTTGCGGGAGGACGGCATGCTCAAATTTCTCGGTGGCGCGCTCAAGGCCCTGGTGGCGCCCTGGCTTTTCGTCATCGGCGCATTTCTGATCGCTGGTTCGATGCCGGGCGCCGGGAACGCAGGTGGCGGTTTCGCCAATCTTGTCGGCGGCTTCGCCATTCTGGCCCTGGCCGCATACCTCGGCAAAGACACCGATCTGTTCTCCCGCCGTCGGCGTTAGGCGCGTGCAAGGCCGGCTATACTGCTGCGGCGGGTCCCCTTGTATTGCCGGCCGTGATCGCTGGCCGTGATCGCCGGCCGTGGTGACGGCCGGCGACGAGAACATTCAAGCGATCAGTTCGGCTTGGTGCCGCCGTTCGAGGCGACGAGCACAGGGCCCGCGCCCTTCGGCGGACGCGGCTCTGCCAGAACGCCGAGACGCTTGGCGACCTCCTGATAGGCCTCCAGCATGCCGCCGAGATCGCGACGGAAGCGATCCCTGTCCAGCTTCTCGCCCGACCGCATGTCCCTAAGCCGTCTGCAGTCCGCGCG
>CALMPK010000362.1 GCA_937873575.1 uncultured Hyphomicrobiaceae bacterium | reverse complement strand
GGTAGATTGCCGTGATCTGCGGCTCGATGGCGCGTTCATTCGGGAGAAGCAGCCGCGTCGGGCAGCTTTCGATGATGGCGGGCGCGATATTGCTGCCGTCAATGTCCGAGAGCGACTGCGTGGCGAAGATGACGGAAGCGTTCTTCTTCCTGAGTGTCTTCAGCCATTCGCGGAGCTGATTGGCGAACCCCTTATCATCGAGCGCCAGCCAGCCTTCGTCGATGATGAGCAGGGTTGGCCGACCGTCGAGCCGGTCGCCGATCCGATGAAACAGATAGGACAGGACGGCAGGCGCAGCCCCAGTGCCGACCAGCCCCTCGATCTCGAAGGCCTGTACATCGGCTGATCCGAGATGTTCGGCCTCGGCGTCGAGCAACCGGCCATAGGCGCCGCCAATGCAGTATGGGCGCAACGCCTGTTTCAGATCGTTGGATTGCAGCAGCACGGCAAGGCCGGTGATGGTCCGTTCTCCCGCCGGGGCGGATGCCAGCGATGTCAGTGCCGTCCAGATGTGCTCCTTCACCTCCGGCGTGATGGTCATGCCTTCACGCATCAGGATCGCGGCGATCCAGTCAGCGGCCCATGACCGCTCATAGGCATCATCGATCTGCGCCAGCGGTTGCAGGGAAACGGAACCCTCCGATTCCTCGGTCAATCCACCGCCGAGATCGTGCCAGTCGCCACCCATGGCGAGCGCGGATGCCCGGATCGATCCCCCGAAATCGAAAGCGAAAATCTGGCTGCGATCATAGCGACGAAATTGCAACGCCATCAGCGCCAGCAGCACGGACTTGCCCGCGCCGGTCGGGCCGACGACGAGGGTATGGCCCACGTCGCCGACATGAAGGGAAAGCCGGAACGGAGTCGAACCTTCGGTCTTGCCGTATAGCAAGGGGGGCGCTCCGAGATGTTCGTTCCGTTCCGGCCCCGCCCACACGGCCGATAGAGGGATCATGTGGGCGAGGTTGAGCGTCGAGATCGGCGGCTGCCGGACATTGGCGTAGGCATGTCCGGGGATCGAGCCTAGCCAGGCATCGACGGCATTGACGGTTTCCGACATGGCCGTGAAGTCACGGCCCTGAATGATCTTCTCGACCAGACGGAGCTTCTCGTCGGCGATACGGGGATCGGCGTCCCAGACGGTGACGGTTGCTGTGACATAGGCCATGCCGGCGACGTCAGCGCCCAGCTCCTGCAAGGCCATGTCGGCATCGAGTGCCTTGTTGGACGCATCGGTGTCCACCAGCGCCGATTGCTCGTTGGTCATCACCTCCTTGAGGATCGCGGCGATGGATTTTCTCTTGGCGAACCATTGACGGCGGATTTTGGTGAGGAGTTTCGTCGCGTCCGTCTTGTCCATCAGGATGGCGCGGGTGGACCAGCGATACGGGAACGCGAGCCGGTTCATCTCGTCGAGCAGGCCGGGCGTGGTCGCTGTCGGAAAGCCGATAATGGTCAGGACGCGCAGATGCTTGTCACCAAGGCGCGGTTCCAACCCGCCAGTCAGCGGCTGATCGGCCAGCAGCGCATCGAGGTGCATGGGCACTTCGGGCACGCGGACACGATGGCGGTTCGTGGAAATCGTGGAATGGAGATAGGTCAGCGTGCCCGCGTCATCGATCCAGTGGCATTCGGGCATGAAGCCGTCGAGCAGCGCCAGCACGCGGTCGGTGCGGTCGATGAAGCCGCGCATCAGCTCCCATGGATTGACGCCGGATTGCTCACGGCCCTCGTAGAGCCAGGTCTCGGCGCGAGCTGCATCTTCGGCGGGTGGCAGCCAGAGGAAGGTCAGGAAGTAGCGTGACACGAAATGCGTGCCCGCTTCCTCGAAGGCAGCTTTGCGCTCGGCATCGACCAGAGCGGAGGCCGGATCAGGAAATTGGCTGCCGGGATAGGTCGAGGCTTCGCTTCGTTGTGCCTCAACAAAGATCGACCAGCCGGAGCCGAGCCGGCGCACGGCGTTGTTGATACGCCCGGCGACCGCGACCAGTTCGGCGGCAACAGCGGAATCCAGATCCGGCCCGCGAAACTTTGCAGTCCTCTGGAAACTGCCGTCCTTGTTCAGCACGACGCCCGAGCCAACTAGCGCGGCCCAGGGCAGGAAATCCGCGAGGCGGGTAGCGGTACGGCGATATTCAGTGAGGTTCATCATGGCTGCGCCCTCACACCGACAGATGACCGGGTATGCGCAGATGCCTACGGCCCACCTCGACAAAAAGCGGATCGCGTTTGGCAGCCCATACCGCGAGGAAATGACCGACCGCCCAGATGGCGATGCCAACCAGCCAGAGACGAAGGCCGAGGCCGACGGCACCGGCCAGCGTGCCGTTGACGATGGCAATCGAACGCGGTGCGCCGCCGAGCAGGATATGCTCGGTCAGCGCCCGGTGAACCGGGATGGAGAAGCCCGGCACCGCATCGAGCTGTTCAAACCCGCCCGCCATCAGATGAGCGCCCCGCCGCCGAACGAGAAGAACGACAGGAAGAAGCTCGACGCGGCGAAGGCGATGGACAGGCCGAAGACGATCTGGATCAGGCGGCGGAAGCCGCCGGAGGTATCGCCGAAGGCCAGCGCCAGGCCGGTGGCGATGATGATGATGACGGCGACGATCTTGGCGACAGGACCCTCGATCGACTGGAGAATTGATTGAAGCGGGGCTTCCCAGGGCATCGACGAGCCGGAGGCGTGCGCGGCGGGTGCCAGCATCAGGCTGATGGAAACAGTGGCAGCGGCGGTTGCCATGATGCGGCAGCCGCGTGAAATCGTGCGGATCATGAAGGGTTTCCTTTCGGGGTGGTTGCCAAAGTGATGGGATGCGTGATGGCGTAATCGCCGTCCGGCCCCAGCCCATCGACGCGGGCGAGTTCAACCAGTCGGCGGGAAGAGCCGCGTCCAGCAAGAACGGCGACGAGGTCGATTGTCTCGGCAATCAGGGCGCGCGGGACGGTGATGACGGCTTCCTGGATGAGCTGTTCGAGGCGTCGCAGCGCGCCAATGCCGGAACCGGCATGGATGGTGCCGATCCCGCCCGGATGGCCGGTGCCCCAGGCTTTAAGGAGGTCGAGAGCTTCGGACCCGCGCACCTCGCCGACCGGGATGCGATCCGGGCGCAGGCGCAGCGACGAACGCACCAGGTCGGAGAGGGTCGCCACGCCATCCTTGGTGCGCATCGCGACCAGATTGGGCGCGGCGCATTGCAGTTCGCGCGTGTCTTCAATGATCACGACGCGGTCCGAAGTCTTGGCGACTTCTGCCAGCAGCGCGTTGGTCAGCGTGGTTTTTCCGGTCGAGGTGCCGCCCGCGACAAGGATATTGGCGCGCGTAGCGACGTTCAGGCGCAGCACCTCGGCCTGAGCACTGGTCATGATCCCAGCGTTTACATAGTCGTCGAGCGTGAACACCGCGACGGCGGGCTTGCGGATGGCAAAGGTCGGCGCCGTGACGACAGGCGGCAGCAACCCTTCGAAGCGCTCTCCGGTCTCGGGCAGTTCAGCCGACACACGCGGATTGCGGGCATGAACCTCGGCGCCGACATGATGGGCGACCAGCCTGACGATCCGCTCGCCATCGGCAGCCGACAGCCTCTCCCCCGTATCGGCCAGCCCTTCGGAGAGCCGATCCACCCAGATGCGGCCATCGGGATTCAGCATCACCTCGACCACAGCTGGATCTTCCAGAAACCGGGCAATCGATGCACCGAGCGCGGTGCGCAGCATCCGCGCACCACGCGCAATCGTCTCGGGTTTCTGATGTGATGCGGTCATGGCGGCCCCATTCATGGCGGGGCGCGCAAAAGACGGACCCCGGATTGGGGTCGATTAAAAGAACCTGATTTAGGGCCGTTTCAACAGATGTTTACGCGTGTGCGGGCATCGGCGGCGCAGGGCGGTAAATAGGATGGATCGAAAGTTCAGAGCTGGTTTCCATCCGCTTCGGACTGGCCTTGTGACGAAAGATCGTGAAGCGAATCCATATCCCGCGACAACTCTTTCAGGAACCTGTCGCCGGAAGCCAGGCGCTTGCCCAGCGTCTGCATGAAGCCTTCGAAGCGCTCGTTGCCCTTGATGCGCGCCGATTGTTTCGCGCTATCTGACAGCGGCGGCGTCATGGTGAGCCAGAATTGTACGAACAGCGAAAGCGTCTCGCCGAGGATGGCGACATCTTCGTCCAGCATATCGAACTGGCGGCCAAGCTTATCCAGGCGTCGCGACATTGCGGCTTCCAGCCGTTCGGTCGTGTCACCGGACAGGAAGGATGCTACCGCAGCCTCGATCACTGCGGATTTTGAAACATTGCGACGCAGCGCCAGACCCTCGACCTGCTTCAGCAGATCCGGGGAGAAGTAGACATTCATGCGGGTGCGACTCGTCATGCCTGTCTTCCTTCTCAAAGCTCGATGCCGTCATTTGGGTCGAGTGACGCCTGCCGCGCGACCATGCGCATCCGCTGACGCATGGCACGGGCTTTGGCGGCATCGACGTCGGGCTCATCATCGAGAAAATCGAACTCCTGCGATGGCGGCGGTGGCGGCGGGATGATTTCCTCATGCTCGGGAAGCTCCGGCTCACGACGGATACCGGCATTGGCAGGATCGTCGTCGGACGTGTTCGACGTGGGGCCGTGGCCGGCCGCGGCCGCAACAACACGGCTCGTCCAGTCGTCTGGCGCCGATGTTGCCATCTTCACCGACGGCTTGCGCAGATCGGGCGGCGGCAGCACCCGTTCCTGAAGCCGCGCATCGGCATAGTAGCGCGCCTTGGCGGCGCGGATGGGCGGCACACCCGCTACCATGACGATCTCGTCGGTTGGCGGAAGCTGCATGATCTCGCCCGGTGTCAGGAGCGGCCGCGCTGTTTCCTGCCGCGAAACCATGAGATGCCCGAGCCAGGGCGCGAGGCGATGACCGGCATAGTTGGTGGAATCGCGCATTTCTGTCGCCGTGCCGAGCGCGTCGCTAATCCGCTTGGCGGTGCGTTCATCGTTGGCAGCAAAGGCGACACGCACATGGCAGTTGTCGAGAATGGCGTTGTTCTGCCCATAGGCGCGCTCGATCTGGTTGAGCGACTGCGCGATCAGGAACGCTTTGAGGCCGTAGCCGGCCATGAAGGCGAGCGCCGATTCAAAGAAATCAAGCCGCCCGAGCGCGGGGAACTCGTCCAGCATCAACAGGAGACTATGGCGTTTTCCGGTGGTTTCCAGTTCCTCGGTCAGCCGCCGCCCGACCTGATTGAGGATCAGACGGATCAGCGGCTTGGTCCGGTTGATGTCCGAGGGCGGTACGACGAGGTAGAGGCTGACCGGTTCTTTTGCTCCGACCAGATCAGCAATGCGCCAGTCGCAGCGGGCCGTCACGCGGGCCACGACCGGATCTCGGTAGAGACCGAGAAAGGACATCGCCGTGGACAGCACGCCGGAGCGTTCGTTCTCGGACTTGTTAAGCAGTTCGCGTGCCGATGAGGCGATGACGGGATGCACACCGGCTTCGCCCAGATGGGGCGTGTCAATCATGGCGCGCAAGGTCGCCTCGACGGGACGGCGGGGATCGGACAGAAAGCTCCCGACCCCCGCCAGCGTCTTGTCCTTCTCGGCATAGAGAACATGCAGGATGGCGCCGACCAGTAGCGAATGGCTGGTCTTTTCCCAATGGTTGCGCTTGTCGAGACTGCCCTCGGGATCGACCAGAATATCCGCGATGTTCTGGACATCGCGGACTTCCCACTCCCCCTGACGGACTTCCAGCAGCGGGTTGTAAGCTGCGGAATGCACATTGGTCGGATCGAACAGCAGGACGCGGCCGTGATGGGACCGGAAGCCGGCCGTCAGATTCCAGTTCTCACCCTTGATGTCGTGCACGATGCAACTTCCCGGCCAGGTCAGCAGCGTCGGCACAACGAGACCGACGCCTTTGCCTGATCGGGTGGGCGCGAAACAAAGGACATGCTCGGGGCCGTCGTGCCGGAGATAGTCCTTGCTATGCCTGCCAAGGACCACGCCATCGGGACCGAGCAGTCCGGCAGCATGGATTTCCTTGTCCTCGGCCCATCGCGCAGAACCGTAGGTGGCGACGTTGCGCGCCTCGCGCGCCCGGATGATCGACATGAAAAAAGCGGCGGCGATAGCGAACAACGCCCCGGACGTGGCGATGAACGCGCCTTCGGTGAAAATACCGGGCGCATAGGCGTCATAGGAAAACCACCACCAGAAGAAGGCCGGAGGATAATAGACCGGCCATCCCGCAACATCGAACCATGGATTGCCGAGCTGGGGCTGAAAGCCAAGGCGGAAGGCCACCCATTGTGTCGAAGTCCAGACCATCACCAGGACAATGGTGAATACGACAATGATCTGGCCCCAGAGTATTCGGCCACCACGCATACAGGCTCCAATCGGCAAGAGAGTCGGAGCCGATCAAAGAATAGACGTTTTCGAAAGCGGCAACAGGAAAAGCAGGGGTGCCGTGTTGCCGGATACTATCGGCGGCACATCGGACAGGCCCTTTCAGATGCCGATGTCGACAGAACAATTTGCGAGGTGCCAGATCGGCAAAGGCTCAAATCCCGAGTCCTCGTGTTCGCCCCATTTGCCACGATACCGATCCACCCTGCACGATGCCCGCAACCTCGCGGCCGAGCTGGCGGTCGATCACTGGCCGCCATGGGACAAGAGTGAACTCGTGGCTCTTTTCGACAATGGCGAACTTGCCGCTCGATAGATGTGCGGTCCCGGTGAACTTGCCGCTGATATTTTCGCCATCGGCAGCCGCCCGGAACGGCAACGCCTTGCTCTCAGCCATCTCTGCACCGACGCGGGCCACTTCCCGTTCCCGCAGATTGGCGAGCAGGTTGCGCCGATAGAGAATGCGTCCATTCTGCTGCCGCGTGGCATCGCCCTGTGCGATATGATGCTCGCGGCGCTGGTCCATCGCCTCTCGTACCTGTTCCCCGAACCCTGCCGGGGTAATATCCGAGGCGTCCGACGTAACCAGTCGCCGGTCCAGCCAGGTCGCACCATCGGCGCCGATCTGCTTTTCCAGGTCGAAGGTCGAGACGACACGGATGCTGGCCTGCCGGTTGCGACCGGCATCATAGGCAGTGGCGCGGCTTTCGAAGTCTTCCGGGATGCGATACCGGTCGGCGTAGATCCGCTCGGCAATCCCGGCCCGGCGCAACGCCTCCAGCCGCCGGACATGGGCATCGACATAACCCTCGTAATCCCCGCCCGGCACACGCCCCTCGAACTTCGCCTGTTCGAGGTGGCGGCTCGGGCGATAAATGCCATTCTCCGAGATCGCAGCGATGGTGCGATCGGATGGGCGCTGTGCTGTATCGGCGGGACCGACCTCGATGATGCTGCCAATCCGGGCGTCTTCGACGCGGGCCGGATCAATGCCGGGAAGATGGTGTGTTCGCCCGTCGATGCCGTCGACCACGAGGGTCAGGTTCTCGCCCGTCTCGTCGGTGAGATATTTGTCCACGACGCGGCCGGTGATGGGCGCCGCGGGTGCGGCATGGTGAAGCTGGAAGGTCATCGGATCACGTTCCTGCCCATCGGCCTTCAGCGCCTTGTGCATGTTGCGGATGATGTCACCGCGCTCACCGAGTTCACGCAGCGCCGGTTCCATCTTCGCGCCAAGCTCCCAGACGCCGGGTGCATGTTCCGTAGCCAGCCCCATCTTTTCCAGCTTGGCGAGACGGCGCAGGCGAAGTGTGCGGTTGAACTGGCGGCGTGCATCTGCCGGTTCGTGGCGCAGATCGAGGAACCTTTCGTCGGCTTCCTCGGTCATGGCGCGGTCGATGCGCGTGAAGCGGTCCTGATCGATTTCGGCAGACAGCTTGCGGCTCTGCTCGATCTCGGTCACGGGGCCGAGTTCCAGCGTGGTCAGTTCGCTCGCCCGCTCACGAATGCCATTGGCGAGATAGTCGCCATTGATGACCAGGTTCTCGCCCAGATCGTCCTTGCCCCGAACGATGACATGGACATGGGGATGGCCGGTATTGTGGTGATTGACAGCCACCCAATCGAGTTTCGTGCCAAGGTCGGCCTCGATGCGGCTCATCAGATCGCGGGTGTGTTCGGTGAGGTCGGAAAGATCGGCGGCATCTTCGGGCGAGACGATGAAGCGGAACTGGTGGCGGTCATCCTTGCCGCGTTCAAGGAACGCATCACCATCGGCGCGGTCCTCGGTGGCGGAATAAAGCTGACCACGCTCGCCATCACGTGAGGTTCCGTCGCGCTGGATGTAGCGCAGGTGGGCAGCCCCTTTTCCATTCTTTCCCGCGCTCTGGACATAACGGGTTTTGACGACGACGCGGCGCACGCCGGCCGCACTGTGCCGCCAACCGCCCGACAGGGTTCGGGCGCGGACATAGGCCGCGCCACGGCCACGCTTGACGCCCGGACCTTTGCCAGCGCGCGATGCCTTCCCGCTCTTTCCGGCCGAACCCGATGAGGACGACGAGGACGTCCGTGATGCGAATGACGATGATCTACTAGGGCTGTTGCTAAGCTGACGCGCCAGCTTCTTCGCCTGCGTCAGAAAGCTCTTCGCCTTGCCTGCCTTCGGCACGTCCGACCTGATGCGGCCTGGCTTCGGGCGAAAGCGATTCTCGTCGTCGGCGCTCATGAGCCCATTCCCTGCCGTTTAGACACGGAAACGGCAGATATTAGGCTATAGTGCCGGTCAAAACCCAACAAAGCCAAGGCTTTGCGCCATATCGCGGCACGCGAGACCCAAAAGCAGGGTGCCGTGCGCCGCGCCCCAAAACAGTGTGCAGACAAGGGCTTGCCCAGAAACCGCCCCGACAGGGTGCCGGTTTCCTTTATCTTGCCCTCCGCCTTTCCTTCCCTTTTTGCCCTTCCTGCCGGGAATGCTGCCAGGCGCACCCAAGCCTGACTGCACACCGGAAATGGACCGAACGAGCGCGTAAACGCCATGCTCATGGCTTGTCGCCATCGCTCGCAAGGGCCACGAATATGCCTCTGTCCTGCGGCTCCTGAACGGCGGGAT
>CALMPK010000361.1 GCA_937873575.1 uncultured Hyphomicrobiaceae bacterium | reverse complement strand
CTTCTCGCCCGCCTTGATGACGACGTCACCGGACTTGCCATCGCGCAGGTCGGCCGTCGGCGTCATGCCGCGCAGCTTGTCCGGCATGAACGGCATCTTCCAGCCGTGCTTGGAGTCCTTGATGGCGATGCGCTTGTAGAACGTCTCGAGGATCTGCTCGTCGTCGAGGCCCAGCGCATAGAGCAGCGTCGTCACCGGCAGCTTGCGGCGACGGTCGATGCGCACGTACACGATGTCCTTGGCGTCGAACTCGAAGTCCAGCCACGAGCCGCGATAGGGGATGATGCGCGCAGCGAACAGCAGCTTGCCCGAGGCATGCGTGCGCCCGCGGTCGTGATCGAAGAACACGCCCGGCGAACGGTGCATCTGCGAGACGATGACGCGCTCGGTGCCGTTGATGACGAAGGTGCCGTTCATCGTCATGAGCGGCATGTCGCCCATGTAGACGTCCTGCTCCTTGACGTCCTTGATCGACTTCGAGCCGGTCTCCTCGTTGATATCGAACACGATGAGGCGCAGCTTCACCTTCAGCGGCGCGCAGAACGTCATGTCGCGCTGCATGCACTCGTCGACGTCGTACTTCGGCGGCTCGAACTCGTAGCCGACGAACTCGAGGGTCGCGCGGCCGGAGAAATCCGAAATCGGGAATACCGACTTGAAGACGGCCTGGAGGCCGTGATCGTCAGGGCGTCCGCCCGGCGGCTCCTTGACCATCAGGAAGTCGTCGTAGGACGACTTCTGAACCTCAATGAGGTTCGGCATCTCCGCCACTTCCCGGATGGTTCCGAACTTCTTGCGGATACGCTTGCGGCCGTTGAAGATCTCGCCCATTTCCGCTCCTTCGCTGTCACGCGGCTGCCCGGCCGCGAACGTGGTCTGGTCCGTCCCTCTGCCGTCCCGGGAACCCTTGCCCCTCCCGGGGGCGCCGCCCCGGCTTGCAAGCCGAGCGGCGCCTGAAACGGCTCGCCGGAAGCTCCCCGCGCGGTCTTTCGACCCGGGAGAGCCTCCGGAGAACCGTTGTCGAATGTCTCCCCCGCCCCACCGCGCTAGAGCGCAGCGGGGCGAGGAAGGCCGTGCTTACTTCAGCTCGACGGTCGCACCCTGATCCTCGAGCTGCTTCTTGATCTTCATCGCCTCGTCCTTCGACACGCCTTCCTTCACGGCCTTGCCGCCGGCCTCGACGAGATCCTTCGCCTCCTTGAGGCCGAGACCGGTGAGGGCGCGGACCTCCTTGATGACGTTGATCTTCTTGTCGCCGCCGGCCTTCAGGATGACGGTGAACTCGGTCTGCTCTTCGACCGGAGCCGCGGCAGCGGCGCCCGGAGCGGCGGCGACGGCGACGGCAGCAGCCGCCGACACGCCCCACTTCTCCTCGAGCATCTTGGCGAGTTCGGCCGCCTCGAGGACGGTCAGCTTCGAGAGGTCGTCAACGATCTTGGCGAGATCGGTCATTGTGTTAGTTCCCTTCGGTTTGAACCAGTTTCTGCTGTGGCAGCCTCGCTCCACGAGCGACGGTCTGCGATCTGCTCATGGCGCGGCCATCCGGTCTCCCGCCGCCGCGCCGCCCTGTGCGTCCTATGCGGCCTCGCCCTGGCTTGCCTTCGCCTGAATGACGCGTGCGAGCTTGGCTCCCGGCTCCTTGACCGTGCGGGCGATTTTCGTCGCCGGCGCGTTGAGGAGGCCGATCAGCTTTGCGCGCAGCTCATCGAGCGACGGCAGCTCGGCGAGAGCTTTGACGCCGCTCGCATCAAGAACCGTGCTGCCCATCGCGCCGCCGAGGATGACGAGCTTGTCGTTCCCCTTGGCGTATTCGACGGCAGCTTTCGCAGCGGCGATCGGATCCTTCGAGTAGGCCAGAATGGTCGGGCCCGTCAGAAGCTTCTCGATGCCTGCGGCGTCGGTATCCTTGAGTGCGAGCATCGCCAGCCGGTTCTTGACCACCTTGACGGAACCGCCTGCGTCACGGACGCGCTTGCGGAATTCCGCCGAGTGGGCAGCCACCATGCCGACGTTGTGGGCGACGACGATCACACCCGTGTCCTTGAACACGTCGTGCATCGTCGACACGAGCTCACGTTTCGCGGCTCTATCCACTTACGCTCTCTCCACAGTGCGCGAGACGGACGCCTTGAAAGCGCCATCCCGCGGGTTGCACCTGCCGCCTCCAGGACAATCCTGGAAAGCGACGCTCGAGACCTGTCCTCCGCGTCGGTGGGCGACACGGGTGCGACCCAGAAGGCTCAAACCGCTCGATCTGCCGCCTCTCGCGAGCGCGGCGAATTGCGCGGGTTGTCTCCCGTCTCATGCAGGCCCCCTCGAGATGGGTTTAGGCGTCGGGTGCGGGCGAACGCCCGACCTTCGGCACCTGCAGTCTCGGACAGGTCCAAGCCGGCCCTGGAGGGGCCGGCCCGGATATCCCGGGCAAAGCCCGGAATTTCGTCGGGACGCCAACGCGGCGCCCCTTGGTGACACGGCTACGATCAGACGACCGGGCCGGTGGTCACCGTCGCGGCATCGACCTTCACGCCCGGACCCATGGTCGAGGAGATCGAGACCTTCTTGAGATAGGTTCCCTTGGCACCCGCCGGACGCGCCTTGACGACGGCATCGACGAACGCGCGCAGGTTCTCGACCAGCGCCGCCTCGGTGAAGCTCGACTTGCCGACGCCGCCGTGAATGATGCCGGACTTGTCGACGCGGAACTCGACCGAGCCGCCCTTGGCGCCCTTGACGGCGCCCGTGACGTCCATGGTCACCGTGCCGACGCGCGGGTTCGGCATCAGGCCGCGCGGGCCGAGCACCTTACCGAGGCGGCCGACCAGGCCCATCATGTCCGGCGTCGCGATGCAGCGGTCGAAGTTGATGTTGCCCTTCTGGACCTCCTCGACGAGATCCTCGGCACCAACGACGTCGGCGCCTGCCGCCTTCGCCTCTTCCGCCTTCGCGCCGCGCGCGAACACGGCGACGCGCGCCGTACGGCCCGAGCCGTTCGGCAGCATGCACACGCCACGCACCATCTGGTCGGCGTGCTTGGGGTCGACGCCGAGGTTGATGGCGACGTCGATGGTCTCATCGAACTTCGACTTGACGCGATCCTTGACGAGCTTCACCGCGTCCTCGAGCGCATAGGCCTTGGTGCGGTCGATGCCCTGCTTGATGGCAGCCATGCGCTTGCCACCGGCAAGGCGCGTTTCCTTGATCTTCTCTGCAGAGATGTTCGCCATTGCCTTACTCCACGACCCGGATGCCCATCGAACGCGCGGAGCCGGCGATCGTGCGCGCCGCCTGCTCCGGGTCGTCGGTGTTGAGATCGTTCATCTTGGTCTTGGCGATCTCACGCACCTGAGCCATGGTGATCTGGCCGACGAAATTGCGACCGGGCTCCTTGGAGCCGCCGTCGAGCTTTGCCGCCTTCTTGATGAGGAACGACGCCGGCGGCGTCTTCATCACGAACGTGAAGGAGCGATCGGAGAAGACCGTGATCTTCACCGGGATCGGGGTGCCCTGCTCCATGTCCTTCGTCTTGGCGTTGAAGGACTTGCAGAACTCCATGATGTTCACGCCGCGCTGGCCGAGCGCCGGGCCGATCGGCGGCGAGGGATTGGCCTGCCCCGCCTTGACCTGCAGATTGATGTAACCGTCGATTTTCTTCGCCATTTGATCCCCTGTACACTTGGAGCGGACGCGCCACCCCAGGGTTAGCGGTTCACGGACTTCGCGCCTCCCGTCCCGGCATCGACCGAGACGACACGCGCGGGGGTCCTCCCGCACGACACCGGCTGCCATTCGCGGGGCCGGTCTACGACCGATCCCCTGACAGCCCTTCCAGCGCCGGAGCGCCGAAACCTTTCCATCCGCCCGCTTTCGCGGAGCAGGCACCGCGCGCCTCGGAACCACCCCGCGGCGGCGCGGCGCTGAAATATTCCTCAGCTTGCGATCTTCTCGACCTGAGCGAACTCGAGCTCCACCGGGGTCGGCCGGCCGAAGATGGACACGGCCACCTTGAGCCGCGCGCGCTCTTCGTCGACCTCTTCGACATGCCCCTGGAACGAAGCGAAGGGACCGTCCGCGACCTTGACCTGCTCGCCGATCTCGAACGTGATCGTCGGCTTAGGCCGCTCGACGCCATCCTTCACCTGATTGAGGATGCGCATCGCCTCGTCCTCGGAGATGGGCATCGGCTTGTTGTCCGCCCCGAGGAAACCCGTCACCTTCGGCGTGTTCTTGATGAGCACGAACGCGGGGTCGGTCATTTCCATCTTGACCAGCACGTAGCCCGGCAGGAACTTGCGCTCCGCCTGAATCTTCCGTCCCCGTTTAACCTCCACCACTTCCTCGGTCGGCACCATCACCTCGTCGAAGAGGTCCTGCAGGCCGGCCGCCTTGGCGCGCTCCTTGATGGCATCCGCCACCTTGCGCTCGAAGTTGGTGTAGGCGTGCACAATGTACCAGCGCTTCGCCATCTCAAGTCTCTGTTTGTGTTCTTCGTGCCGATGCCGCCCCGGAGAGCCCGAAGACGGCCGACGGCTCAGCGACCGATCCGCAGCACGACGCTGACCAGCCAGCCCATGATCTGATCGGCGAGCATGAAAAAGATGGATGCCAGCGTCACCATGATCAGAACCATGACGGTGGTGATCCACACCTCTTTCCAGGTCGGCCAGGTGACCTTGGAGGTCTCCGTCCTGACTTCCTTGATGAACTCGACAGGGTTCTTCGCCATCAACAAACCTTATCCGGCGGCGGCCTAACGGCGCGCCGCACGAGGGCTCCTGGGGGAGCTTGCAGCTTGATCGCGCATCCGACCGATCTCGATGGCGCGCGAAAAAACCAAAACACCAGATCCACCGCCCTCTCTGGCGAATCCGGCATCACGAATCAGATGGCAGGGGCAGAGGGTCTCGAACCCCCAACCTTCGGTTTTGGAGACCGACGCTCTACCAATTGAGCTATGCCCCTAGTGCGCCCGACTGGCGCGTCACTTGATCTCTGCTCTTGGGGAGGGCATCCTTAGCCGAAGATTCAGGTCTTGTCACGCCCCAAGACGCTGAAGCGCTTGCGTGTGACAATTGGGTAACTCCTGACCCAGCCAACCCTAATATCCGACGCCGGACGAACCTGCTATTCCCTCTCGATCACCACCGCCGTCCCGTACGCCAGCACCTCGGTGACGGCCGAGGCCATCTCGTTGGCGTCGTAGCGCATGGCGATGATGGCGTTAGCCCCCATGCGCTCGGCCTGGGCGACCAGCAGGTCGAAAGCCTCCTGCCGCGCCTGCTCCGCGAGGCGTGTATATAGAGTGATATTTCCGCCGAACAATATCTGGATCGCGGCGCCGATGTTTCCGACGACGGAGCGCGAGCGCACGGAAAGCCCGCGCGCGATCCCGAGAACCTGAACGACGCGATGCCCGGGTATGTCGTTCATCGATACGACGATCATGACCGTTCCTCCGCTTCGTTGATCAATTCGTCGAGCTTCTCGAGAACTTCGCAGGCATCATCGTAATCGCCAGCTTCGACGTGCACATGAACGCGGGCGACCAAACCAGAAACGCTCAAGTTGAGGCGCTCCGCCTGTGCCAGCCGGTCCTCGACGAGCTCGATCAGTCTTTCCGCAGCTGTCCCCATGTCCGACCTCCAAAACGCCAGACAGCAGAAAGGCGACAGAACATGCTGCCGCCTTTCAAATCAAGCTCGACGCTGCGCCGGCCTTACTCGACGATCTTGGCGACGACGCCGGCGCCGCGCTGAGGCCCGGCTTGGCGGACTTCAGCCAGCTTACCTCTTGTCGGCGCCTCGATCGATCGTGCCGGGCAGAGCGCCTGCCTTACTCGACGATCTTGGCGACGACGCCGGCGCCGCGCTGAAGTCCGGCTTGGCGGACTTCAGCCAGCTTACCTCTTGTCGGCGCCTCGATCGATCGTGCCGGGCAGAGCGCCTGCCTTACTCGACGATCTTGGCGACGACGCCGGCGCCGCGCTGAAGTCCGGCTTGGCGGACTTCAGCCAGCTTACCTCTTGTCGGCGCCTCGATCGATCGTGCCGGGCAGAGCGCCTGCCTTACTCGACGATCTTGGCGACGACGCCGGCGCCGACGGTGCGGCCGCCCTCACGGATGGCGAAGCGCAGCTTCTCTTCCATCGCGATCGGCGTGATCAGCTCGACCGCCATCGTCACGTTGTCGCCCGGCATCACCATCTCGGTGCCCTCGGGCAGCGAGCAAACGCCCGTCACGTCCGTCGTACGGAAGTAGAACTGAGGGCGATAGTTCGTGAAGAACGGCGTGTGGCGACCGCCCTCCTCCTTCGTCAGGATGTACGCCTCGGCCATGAACTTCTTGTGCGGCTTGATCGAGCCCGGCTTGCACAGAACCTGACCGCGCTCGACGCCCTCGCGGTCGATGCCGCGCAGCAGGCAGCCGACGTTGTCGCCAGCCTGGCCCTGGTCCAGAAGCTTGCGGAACATCTCGACGCCCGTAACCGTCGACTTCACAGTGTCGCGGATGCCGACGATCTCGACTTCCTCGCCGACCTTCACGATGCCGCGCTCGATACGGCCCGTCACAACCGTGCCGCGGCCCGAGATCGAGAACACGTCCTCGATCGGCATCAGGAACGGCTGGTCGATCGGACGGTCAGGCTGCGGGATGTAGCTGTCGACAGCGTCCATCAGCGCAAGAATCGCCTGCTTGCCGATCTCCGGCTTCTTGTCTTCCAGCGCCATCAGCGCCGAGCCCTTCACGATCGGGATGTCGTCGCCCGGGAACTGATACGACGACAGAAGCTCGCGAACCTCCATCTCCACGAGCTCGATCAGCTCGGGATCGTCGACCATGTCCACCTTGTTCATGAACACGACCAGCGCCGGAACGCCGACCTGGCGCGCCAGAAGGATGTGCTCGCGCGTCTGCGGCATCGGGCCGTCGGCAGCCGAAACGACCAGGATCGCGCCGTCCATCTGCGCCGCGCCCGTGATCATGTTCTTCACGTAGTCCGCGTGGCCGGGGCAGTCCACGTGCGCGTAGTGGCGCTTGTCCGTCTCGTACTCGACGTGCGCCGTCGAGATCGTGATGCCGCGCTCACGCTCTTCAGGAGCCTTGTCGATCTGGTCGTAGGCCGAAAACTGAGCCATGCCCTTCTCAGCCAGAACCTTCGTGATCGCAGCCGTCAGAGACGTCTTGCCGTGGTCGACGTGACCGATCGTTCCGATGTTGCAGTGCGGCTTCGTCCGCTCGAATTTTGCCTTCGCCATCTCGGCTCTCCGTCTCTAGTTGTCGTTCCCCGGCAGCGCGGAGAAATCTTCGATCATCACCACCCTGGCGCCGGCAATCGGATGCGGCGGCCAGGGCGACTTGGTTCCAACAGGTCAGGCGTACTTGGCCTTGACCTCTTCCGCGACGTTGCGCGGGACCTCTGCGTAATGCGCGAACTGCATCGAGTACTGCGCGCGGCCCGTGGACATCGAGCGCAGGGTGTTGATGTAGCCGAACATGTTGGCGAGCGGCACGAACGCGCGGATCACAGTCGCGTTGCCGCGCATCTGCTGATCGCGGATCTGACCGCGCCGCGAGTTGATATCGCCGATCACCGAGCCGACGAAATCACCCGGCGTCACGACCTCGACGTCCATCACGGGCTCGAGGATCTTGATGCCGGCCTTGTCGCAGGCCTCCTTCATCGCCGCGCGGGTCGCGATTTCGAACGCGATCGCAGACGAGTCGACCTCGTGGTAGGCGCCGTCGAACAGCATCACCTTCATGTCGACGAGCGGGAAGCCGATGAGGATACCGTTGTTCCAGACCGACTCGATGCCCTTCTCGACGCCAGGGATGTACTCCTTCGGCACCGTGCCGCCGATGATCGACGAGACGAACTCGTTGCCCTTGCCCGTCTCGTTCGGCTCGAGGCGCAGCTTGACGCGGGCGAACTGACCCGTGCCGCCAGTCTGCTTCTTGTGCGTATAGTCGACCTCGGTGGCCCGTGCCAGCGTCTCGCGATAGGCAACTTCGGGCGCGCCGGTGATCGTCTCGACGCCGTAGGTGCGACGCAGAATGTCGACCTTGATGTCGAGATGAAGCTCGCCCATGCCCTTGAGGCGCGTCTCGCCCGACTCCGAGTCGACGACGACACGGAACGACGGGTCCTCGAGTGCCAGCGTGTTGAGCGCGAGCGCCATCTTCTCCTGGTCGACCTTCGTCTTCGGCTCGACCTTCATCTCGATGACGGGGTCCGGGAACTCCATCTTCTCGAGAATGACCGGCTTCGACGGATCCGACAGGGTTTCGCCCGTGCGGGTATCCTTGAGGCCCTGCAGCGCGACGATGTCGCCAGCGAAGGCTTCCTTGATCTCCTGACGCTCGTCAGCGTGCATCAGGTACATGCGGCCGGCACGCTCCTTCTTGTCGCGCGAGGTGTTCGCAAGCGACATGCCCTGCTCGAGCTTGCCCGAGTAGATGCGGCAGAAGGTGATCGAGCCGACGTGCTCGAAGCTCATGATCTTGAAGGCGATCATGGCGAGCGGCTCGCTGTCGAGCGGCTTGCGAACAGCCGGCTCGTCGGTCTTGGCGTCGATCGCGGTATAGGCCTCGCGATCGCTCGGCGCCGGCAGCAGATCGACGACTGCGTCGAGCAGCGGCTGGACGCCCTTGTTCTTGAACGCCGAGCCGCACAGCATCGGATAGAAGGCGCCAGCGATGGTGCCCTTGCGCAGCAACGTGCGCAGCGTATCGGCGTCCGGCTCGGTGCCCTCGAGATAGGCTTCCATCGCCGCGTCGTCCATCTCGACCGCGGCCTCGATCATGGCGGCGCGGTACTCGTTGGCCTTGTCGACGAGGTCGGCCGGAATGTCGACCTTCTTGTAGGAGGCACCCTTGTCGTCGCCGTCCCAGATGATGCCCTGCATCTCGATCAGGTCGATGACGCCGGCGAAATCGCTCTCCGCGCCGATCGGAAGCTGGATCGGGACAGGACGCGCGCCGAGCTTGTCCTTGATGTCCTGGATGCACATGTAGAAGTCCGCACCCGTCTTATCCATCTTATTGGCGAAGATGATGCGCGGAACGTTGTACTTGTCGCCCTGACGCCAGACCGTCTCGGTCTGCGGCTCGACGCCCTGGTTGCTGTCGAGAACGGTGACAGCGCCGTCGAGCACGCGCAGCGAACGCTCGACTTCGATGGTGAAGTCGACGTGGCCGGGGGTGTCGATGATGTTCAGACGGCGCTTGCGACCGTCGCGACCCGGCCAGAAGCAGGTCGTCGCGGCGGACGTGATGGTGATGCCGCGCTCGGCCTCCTGCTCCATGAAGTCCATGGTCGCCGCGCCGTCATGCACCTCACCGATCTTGTGCGAGATACCGGTGTAGAAGAGGATCCGCTCGGTCGTCGTCGTCTTGCCGGCATCGATGTGCGCCATGATGCCGAAGTTGCGGTAGTCCTCGATGGGGAATTGGCGGGCCATGATCCTGCTCCGGTCGGTCCGTTACCAGCGATAGTGCGAGAACGCACGGTTGGCGTCGGCCATCTTGTGCGTGTCTTCGCGCTTCTTCACTGCGGTGCCGCGGTTGTTCGCAGCATCCAGAAGCTCGGCCGAAAGACGCTCGACCATCGTGTTCTCGTTGCGGTTGCGCGCGGCCGTGATCAGCCAGCGGATCGCCAGCGCCTGGCGGCGCTCGGCGCGAACCTCGACGGGCACCTGGTAGGTGGCACCGCCGACGCGACGCGAACGGACCTCGACGGCCGGCATCACGTTGTCGAGCGCCTGGCGGAACATCGCGACCGGATCCTGCTTGGCTTTCGCTTCCATGCGGTCGAGAGCGCCATACACGATGGTCTCGGCGGACGACTTCTTGCCGTCGCGCATGACCGCGTTCATGAACTTCGTGATGACGATGTCGCCGAACTTGGGATCGGGATCGACTTCGCGCTTCTGTGCACTGTGACGACGGGACATGCGTGTTGTCCTTGAGATCAGTAGCTAGGTTCTCGAAAACCCGGCGGCCCGGACAGCGCCGGGCCTCACGGGCCGATGGAGGCGGCGCACCAAAGCGCCGCGCGGATCACTTCGGACGCTTGGCGCCGTACTTCGAGCGGCGCTGACGACGCTTGGCGACGCCCTGCGTATCGAGAACGCCGCGGATGATGTGGTAGCGAACGCCGGGAAGGTCCTTCACGCGGCCGCCGCGGATGAGCACGACGGAGTGCTCCTGCAGGTTGTGGCCCTCGCCCGGGATGTAGCCGATCACCTCGAAGCCGTTGGTGAGGCGGATCTTGGCGACCTTACGAAGCGCCGAGTTCGGCTTCTTCGGCGTCGTCGTGTAGACACGGGTGCACACGCCGCGCTTCTGCGGGCAGGCCTCCATGTGACGCGACTTCTCGCGATAGGTCTTGGGCTCCCGCGGCTTGCGGATCAACTGCTGAATAGTCGGCATACGCCTCGTCCATTCCCCAAGCGTCGCGACGATCACCATCGCAAACGCCAAGCCGAAACTGCCGAGCCTCGCTTGTCGCGAGGTCCGGCACGAAAAAACCATAGGATCTAACGAGCCGTCCGGCCCGAAGATCATGGTCCGAAAATGTTCTCTGCTTTAGATACGGTAGCGTTTGGGACTAAAGGCGCGCATAGAAGCGCGATAGATGCCCACCGCCTACCGTGAGAGTGGGGAACCTATATACATGCCCCATGCCCCGGTCAACAGGCGTCGCTTAAAAAATCCAAAAACCAATTGACCTGCGGCTCGACGTCTCGCCGCAGGTCAGACCAGAAGCAGCCAGGTCGATACGCAAAGCGACGCGAACACCGTCGTTACGGGCCTTTTCCGTCGCGCGGGCAAGCGAGCGGATCGGAGCTGCGATGCAACGTCGCGCTCTGTACGCGACTTAACACCGTTGCCGAAAGCAAGTCCGCCGACATCGCCAGCCGACGAATCGGCGACCAGGATTCGCGCGCTCGCCCGTGGCCGCGTCGCCGAGTTGCCTCTCCATCGAATAACGAAAAAGCGGCCGCCCTTCCAGGCAGCCGCTTCCTCGATCCACGGTTCAATTACGAGGCGATCACATCGCTTCGTCCATCGGACGGCGGCGGCGGCGCGCCGGTCCATCCTCCGACGGGCCGGCGAGGGCCCGGTCGGCGTCCGCCTTGGCCTTCTCCTTCGCGATCAGCTCGTCGCGATGCGTGGCGATCTTGCGCAGGCGGCGCAGCATGCCGCCGGTGCCGGCCGGGATGAGGCGGCCGACAATGACGTTCTCCTTGAGGCCTTCGAGCGTATCCGACTTGCCGTTGACGGCAGCATCGGTGAGCACCCGGGTGGTCTCCTGGAACGAGGCCGCCGAGATGAACGAGCGGGTCTGCAGCGACGCCTTGGTGATACCGAGCAGAACCGGCGTCGCCGTGGCGATGCGCTTGCCTGCCTTCTCGGCCTCGGCGTTCTTCACGTCGAACTCGATCCGGTCGACCTGCTCGGCCTTGATGAGGTCCGTCTCGCCCGGGTCCGTCACCTCGACCTTCTGCAGCATCTGCCGGACGATCACCTCGATGTGCTTGTCGTTGATCGTCACGCCCTGCAGTCGGTAGACGTCCTGGATCTCGTTGATGAGATAGGCCGCAAGCTCCTCGACGCCCTTGATGGCGAGAATGTCGTGCGGGGCCGGATGGCCGTCGTAGACATAATCGCCGCGCTCGATGTGGTCGCCGTGCTGAACCGCGAGGCTCTTGCCGCGCGGAATGAGGTACTCGACCGGATCGGCGCCCTCTTCGTCTGGCTTGATCGTGATGCGCTGCTTGTTCTTGTAGTCCTTGCCGAACTCGACCGTGCCGGAGATCTCCGCGATGATGGCGTGATCCTTCGGCCGGCGCGCTTCGAACAGTTCGGCGACGCGCGGCAGACCGCCGGTGATGTCGCCCGATTTCGCCGAGGCGACCGGGATACGCGCCAGCACGTCGCCAGCTTTGACCTTGGCCTTGAGATCGACCGAGAGAATGGCATCGACCGGCAGCAGGTAGCGGGCATCGCCGCCACGCGCCACCTTGATCAACTTGCCCTTCTCGTCCTTGACGACGATCGCCGGCTTCAGCTCGGCGCCGCGCGGCGAGGCACGCCAGTCGATGACGACGCGGTTGGTCGAGCCCTTGACCTCGTCGGTCAACTCGCGCACCGAGGCGCCCTCGATCAGATCCTCGAACTCGACGGTGCCGTCGACCTCGGTCAGGATCGGACGCGTGTAGGGATCCCACTGGGCGAGCTTGGTGCCGCGCTTGACGACATCGCCCTCGTCGACGTGCAGACGGCCGCCGTAAGGCACCTTGTGCGACGCGAGTTCCTTGCCGCCCTGATCGACGATCGCGATCGCCATGTTGCGGACCATCACCACCAGTCGGCCGTTGGTGTCCTTGACCACCGCGCGGTTCTTGAGACGCACGGTGCCGTTGAAGTTCGACTCGATGAACGAGGTATCGACCACCTGCGCGGTACCACCGATGTGGAAGGTGCGCATGGTGAGCTGGGTTCCCGGCTCGCCGATCGACTGCGCGGCGATGACGCCCACGGCCTCGCCGATGTTGATGATGCGGCCACGGGCCAGGTCGCGCCCGTAGCAGCTGGCGCAGACGCCATAGCGGGTGGCGCAGGTGATGGGCGAACGCACCA
>CALMPK010000360.1 GCA_937873575.1 uncultured Hyphomicrobiaceae bacterium | reverse complement strand
CGGGGCGTGGAGGGGGCCCTGGTGGCCGCCGGCGAGCCCCAGGCGCGGGCGGGGCATCGAGTAGGTCTTCGACGGGGAGGTGAACTCCACCGCCACATCCATCGCGCCCGGCACCTGCAGCACCGACGGCGGCGGGTTGTCGTCGAAATAGATCTCGGCGTAGGCGATGTCGGACAGGATGATGATGCCGAGCCGCTTCGCCAACTCGACGGCGGCCTTGTAGAAATCGAGGTCGGCCGTCATCGCCGTCGGGTTCGACGGATAGGACAGCACCATCGCGATGGGCTTGGGAATCGTGTGCCGGCAGGCGCGATCGACCGAGCGCAGGAAATCCTCTCCCGTGCTCGCGTGGATGTGGCGAACGGTGGCGCCCGAGATCAGGAAGCCGAATTCGTGAATCGGATAGGTGGGGTTGGGGACGATGATGACGTCGCCCGGCGCGGTGATGGCCTGCGCCATGTTGGCGAAGCCCTCCTTCGAGCCGAGCGTGGCGACGATCTGCGTCTCGGGATTGAGCTTCACGCCGAAACGGCGATCGTAATAGGCCGCCTGCGCACGCCGCAGCCCCGGAATGCCCTTCGAAGCCGAATAACGGTTCGTGCGCGGCTTGCCGATCGTCTCGATCATCTTGTCGAGGATGTGCTGCGGCGTCGGCAGGTCGGGATTACCCATGCCGAGATCGATGATGTCTGCGCCGCGCGCTCGTGCCTCTGCCTTCAGCCGGTTGACCTCGGCGAAAACGTAGGGCGGCAGGCGCTTGATGCGGTGGAATTCCTCAATCACGGCTTATCGTCTTTCGTTAACGGTGGAGCCGACGCCTGCCGGAACCCGGTGCGTCGGGCGGTGGCCGGCCGAAGCCGGAGGTCGCAACCGGCGGGATCGCCGGGGCTTCTGTCAGGGTCTGTCGGCGTGGCGCAACACGCATCCGCTCCGCCGTGGACGGGATCGCTCCCGCAACCGCGGCGCGGCCATCTGGAGGGCCCGTCAGGGAGCCCCACGGCGCCGCGCGGCATCGAGCAGGAGTGCTCCAGGCCGCGACGGGAGGCGGACGCGGACGCGCCGCGTATCGCCCTCGGCGAAACACGGCCATCCAGACGAGACTCCGAAACCGGCGGCACTGTACGCCTGTCGCCCCGCCGCCGTCAAAGGCCGCCGCGCACGCGGCTGCTCCCGCTCAGAAGCGCAGACGGCGGACGCGCACCACCTGCTCGAGGGCCTCGAGCTTCGCCAGCACCCCGTCCGAAACCTGCTCGTCCACCGCGACAACGGCGATGGCGTCGCCACCTGGGCGGTGACGGCCGAGGTTGAACGTGGCGATATTGACGCCCGCCGTACCCATCAGGGTTCCGAACTGGCCGATGAAGCCCGGACGGTCCTGGTTGCGGATGAACAGCATGTGCGGCGTCACCTCGAAATCCATGTCGATGTCACGGACCTGGATGATGCGCGGGCGGCCATTCGAGAACACCGTGCCGGCGACCGACCTTTCATACGTCGCGGTCTTCACCGTCAGCTTGACGTAGCTCTCGTAGACACCGTGGTCGGCGCACAGCACCTCTTCGACGGCGATACCGCGCTCGCGCGCCATCGCGGCGGCCGACACCATGTTGATCTCGGCGAGCGACGGGCGCAGCAGGCCGGCGAGCGCCACCGCCGTCAGCGGCTTCACGTTGAGCTTGGCGACCTCGCCGCAGTACTCGATGCGCACACCGAGCACCGGCACTTCGGTCAACTGGCCGGCGAACGAACCGAGCTGCTCGGCGAGCTTGATGAACGGCGTGAGGCGCGGCGCCTCTTCCGCCGAGATCGACGGGAAGTTGACGGCGTTGGTGATCGCCCCCTTGAGCAGGTAGTCGCTCATCTGCTCGGCGACCTGGAGCGCCACGTTTTCCTGCGCCTCGTTGGTGGAGGCGCCGAGGTGCGGTGTCGCGATCACGTTCTCGAGCGCGAACAGCGGGCTCTCCTTGGCGGGCTCGACCTCGAAGACATCGAGTGCGGCGCCCGCGACATGCCCCGATTTGATCGCCTCGTACAGCGCCACCTCGTCGACGAGACCACCTCGTGCGCAGTTGACGATGCGCACGCCCTTGCGGCACTGGCTCAACGCATCGCGCGAGATGATGCCGCGCGTCTTGTCGGTCAGCGGCGTGTGCAGCGTGATGAAATCGGCGCGGCGCAGCAATTCGTCGAGCTCGACCTTTTCGACGCCGAGCGCGAGCGCACGCTCCGGCGAGAGGAAGGGATCGAAGGCGACGACCTTCATCTTGAGGCCGATGGCGCGGTCGGCGACGATGGCGCCGATGTTGCCGCAGCCGATGACGCCGAGCGTCTTGGAGTACAGCTCGACACCGAGAAAGCGGTTCTTCTCCCACTTGCCCGCCTTGGTCGAGGCATTGGCCTCCGGGATCTGCCGGGCGAGAGCCATCATCATGGTGATGGCGTGCTCGGCCGTGGTGATGGAATTGCCGAACGGCGTGTTCATGACGATGACGCCGCGCGCGGTCGCCGCTTTGGTGTCGACGTTGTCGACGCCGATGCCGGCGCGACCGACGACCTTGAGCCGCGGCGCCGCCGCCAGCAGCTTGTCCGTAACCTTCGTCGTCGAACGGATGGCGAGGCCGTCGAAATCGGCGATGACGCGCTCGAGGCGCTCCTTGTCCTTGCCGAGCTCTGGATCGAACGTCACGTCGAGACCACGGTCGCGGAAGATCGCAACGGCGGTGTCGGAGAGCGCGTCGGTGATGAGAACCTTCGGAGCAGCGTTGCGTGTGGCGGGCATAGGGCTACCTTCGAATCTGGCGCGGCACGGGTGAGCCGCAGCCGGGCGCGTCACGCGCTCGGGCGGGCACCTGCCGTCGATGGGAAATGTATTGAGCGGGAATGGCGATGGGCGCGCCCGCGATCGATGCAGGCGCGCTCCACAGGACTCACGCCGCCTTGGCGAGCGAGCCCTTGAGCGTTGCGAACGCCCATTCGAGCCAGGGCACCAGCGCGGCGACGTCGCTCGTCTCCACGGTCGAGCCGCACCAGATGCGCAGGCCCGGCGGCGCGTCGCGGTAGGCGCCGCAATCGTACGCCGCCCTCTCCTTCTCGAGCAGTGCCACCATGTCCTTGGCGAACTTGGCCTGGCCCTCGGCGGAGAGCGCCGTCACCTCGGGATCGACGATCTTGAGGCAAACGGACGTGTTCGACCACGTCGCCGGATCGACCGCGAGGTTCGCGATCCACGGCGTGCGTTCGATCCAGTCGAACAGCACCTTGGCGTTGGCGTCGGCGCGGCGTGCGAGTTCGGGCTGACCGCCGATGCGCTCCGCCCAGGCCAGCGCGTCCAGATAGTCCTCGAGCGCCAGCATCGACGGCGTGTTGATCGTCTCGCCTTCGAAGATGCCCCTATCGAGCTTGCCGCCCTTGGTCATGCGGAACAGCCTCGGCAGCGCACGCGGCGGCGTGTAGGTCTCGAGACGTTCGATCGCGCGCGGCGACATGATGAGCATGCCGTGCGCGGCCTCGCTGCCCATCACCTTCTGCCAGGAGAACGTGAGAACGTCGACCTTGCTCCAGTCGATGTCCTGCGCGAACGCCGCCGAGGTCGCATCGACGAACACGAGGCCACCGCGGTTGCCCGGCACGAAATCGTAGCTCGGCAGGCGCACGCCGGCGGTCGTGCCGTTGGCGGTCAGCACCACGTCGCGATCGAAGTCGATCCGTTCGAGATCGGGGAGCACGCCGAAGGGCGCCTCGTAGACGTTGAGGTCGGTGAGCTTCAACTGCTTCACCGCGTCCGTCACCCAGATGCCGCGGAGGCGCTCCCAGGCCAGCACGTGGACGCCGCGAGCGCCGTGCATCGGCCACATCGCCGCCTCGAACGCGCCGGTATCGGAGCCCGGCATGATGCCGCATACGAAATCGGACGGCACACCGAGGATGGTCTTGGTCTTGTCGATGGCGAGCTTCAGGCGCGCCTTGCCGTCCTTGGCGCGGTGCGAGCGGCCGAGGAACGCATTGCCGAGCGCCTCGAACGTCCAGCCGGGACGCTTGGAGCAGGGACCGGAGGAGAAGTTGGGGTTGGCCGGGTGCGATGCCGGCTTCGTCGCTGTCGTCATGATCTACCCTTCCAGATAGCGGCTCCTCGTTGGGGAGGAGTGGCCCGCTGGCGGGTCTAGAGGCGCTTCAGCGCTGCGTCAATTCATATCGTTGGCATGCCAGAACGATCGAAACGCCGACGGGGCGGGCATTGCTGCCCACCCCGCCGGTCGAGAGCCCGTCCGCTGGCTCAATTGATGTCGAAGCGCAGACCCGTGCGGATCTCGTGATCGATGCGGTCGCCGATGTTGATCAGCGTGTCGCCCGCCGGGGTCGGCGAGACGAGCGCGATCGTGCCGCCCATCCATGTCATCTTATAGCCCGTATCCAGCGTGATGCCCGGATAGATCTCGGCGGAGAGGCCCGCCTGCAGGTTGGCGGCGAAGCCGAAGCCGTAGGCGCTCTTGGTGTGCGCGACGTTCTGGTCCTCGGCGTCGTCAGGGCATGCGAGCCCGGGTGTGTCGAACGGACCGACGCCCGTGCCCGGGTCCATCAGCTCGTGACGCGTGACGCTATCGCACTGCAGCGTGCCGGTCGAGACCGCCTTGATGTAGTGATACGCCGCGCCGACGCCCGCGCCGATGTACGGCTTGAAGCGCGTGCCGGTGTCGATGTCGTAGTAGAGGTTGACGAACGCGGTGTCACTCTCGGCGCGGATGCGGCGCGAATAATCGCCGACGTAGATGCGCTCGTCGACGGAGTGAAGAGTCGTCGTCAACTGCGTGTCGACGCCGTTGACGTTGGCGAAGAACGTGCGGTCGACGTCGGGGCCCTCATGATAGGTGCTGAGCGTGATGACCTCGTCCTGGTGTCCGACGGTGCGGCCGTTTCGCAAGTCGATGGTCACGTCCGCGCGCAGGCTCGGCGTCAGGTAACGGCCGAAGCCGAAGGAGAAGCTCGCCGTTCCGCTCAGATCATCGAGATCGTTGTGCACGATCGGAACGCCCGTCACCTCGACGTCGGCCGACATCTTGAGCGCGTAGCCGGCGTCCATGCGCACGTACCACTCCGCGTCGTACATCGGCAGCGGCACAGGGGCCGGGACCGGAATGCCCGCCGCACCGAAGTCCTTGATGCTACCGCCGTAGTCGTAGACGTAGTCGCCAGCGGCAGCTGGCGCGAGGCCGGCGAGCAGCGCCAGGCCGGCCGCGAGGGAGGTGAGCTTCAAATTCATAACTGTCGATCCCCGTTCTCGGCGCCAGCCATCGGCCGGCACGCCTCAATGCATGTGAACGCACACGTGACGTCCGACACTGCTCGGCTTCCTCTGCGGGAAGCGCGCGGGAGATCTGGAGAGGCTTCTGGCGCGGGCCTTGTGGGAACCGCGAACGCGTGACGAGGAACCAAAAGTTCCGGAACTTTTCCCGGCAGCCGGCACTTCGCCGGTTACGCCGTCGGGTTGCGCGAGCCACAGAGCGGCTCGCGCAGTCAACTCATGGGCAGAGCTTTCGCCCCGCCCTAAACCTTGCCCGCATCAGTTGAGGTTGTAACGCAGGCCCATGCGGAGCTCGTGGGCGTGGATGTTCTCGACCACCGGGTCCTCGGACACGACCGTGTTGCCGAAGCCGCGAACCACGCCAGTGGTGGCGTCGCCGAGGTAGAGGTAGCGGTATCCGATATCGAGCAGCAGGCCGCGATTGCTGGTGACGTAGACCGGGCCGTCCTTGGTGCTGCCGCCCGATACCATCTCGCTGCGGCCCGCCGTGAGGTTGACCGAGAAGCCCGCCATCAGAGCAGCAGCGACGCTGCCCTTCTTCTCGCCTTCGATCGTGCCGTCGCAACCGCAGTCACCGACGACGATGCCCGGCGTCGTCTCGTGGCGCACGTAGCCGAGGCCGACACCGAGGTAGGGCGAGAAACGGCCGCCCTGGTTGAAGTCGTAGTAGACGTTGGCGAGGAGCAGGTTGCTCTTCAGGCCGAACTCGCGCGTGCCGTTGAGATCGGCGTAGTGGTTGTCGAGGAAGCCCGTCGCGTCGGCCTCGAAGCGATGCTCGTAGGTGACGTCCATGCGGAAGCCGTTGCCGAGGTAGCGGCCGACGCCACCGCCGATCGCCCAGGCGTTGCCGATGCCCGTGTCGACGAGATCGTAGATGTGGTCCTCGACCATGATCGGATCGTCGTAGTGGCTGTAGGAGCCATCGATACGGACGTACCACGACGACGGCGCGGACGGCGCTGCATAGGCCGGGACATAGCCGTCCTTCGCGCTGCCACCATAGAGATCCGCGGCCCCGGCGCTGATGCCGCTGAGGGCGAGTACGGCGATCGACAGAGCGATCGATCCGCGAATATTGCTCATTGCCAATTCCCTTTCCGAGTGCCCGGCTATGGACGGCGGATCGGGTCACGCAATGCGCCAGCCGCCTGTCGTAGTGCGACTGTCTCAGACAAACTTTAAAGAGCACTTAATCGGCGTGCCGAATTGAAGCATATGGGCATTTGCCGGACGCAAAGAGGGGGAGCGCGTGGCGCTCCCCCTCTCGTTCAAGTGCAAATCTCAACCGAACTCGGCTGGCGCGTTTTGCGCTCCGCGCAGCGAGGATCAGACCGCCTCTTTTCCGTAGTAGAGCATCGACACGTGCTCGGCCTCTGCGAAGAACAGCCAGCGCTCGGTGACGAGGCCGACTGCCGTCGATCCGAACGCGAGCAGCACGAGCGGCAGCGTCAGCGGCGAGCCGACGACGAGCGTCGCCAGCAACAAGGCCGCAGGCACGACGAACAGCATCAGATGCACGATCCCGCGCAGCTTCTCGGCGTGCTTGCGCGCGACCTCGTAGCCCATCTCGCGCATGACGAAGTTCGCCATCGTGTGCGGCGGGTCGAGCGGACGCACCTTGCCGAACCGACCAAGGCCGGTCGCGGTGCCGACGGTGTAGGTGCGCTTCTCGCCAGCGACGGTCGACCAGTAGAGCGACTTCGCCACGAAGCCGGCCGCAATGGCGGCGACCGACAACCACACGGCCCACGACGGCACGCCCTCGAAGATCGCGAGCAGCAGCGTCAGCAGCACCGCGCCGCTGGCGAGGCCGAGCGCGATGTAGACGATCGGAACGAGCGGCTGATACCAGGCGCGGATGGTCGGCAGCGAGGCGTAGATCATACCCGTTGTGTAGATCGTGACGATGGCGAGCACGGCCGCGACGACGCCTGCCACTGCGACCGCACCGTCCGTTATGCCCATGATGCCCCAGCCGATGCCGAGGACACCGGTCGGGATGTAGGTCAGCACCGCCGAGACGCCTTCGCGCGACAGCCAAGACGAGCGCCATTGCGAGAAGGCCCGCCACGCGCGCTCGGGGCGGCCGAGATGGAACGTGGACGACATCAGGCCGGCGCTGAGCAGCACGACGGCGAGACCGACGCCGAAGAAGCCGAACCACTGAGACTTCGGCAACAGATCGAGCGCGTTGCCGAGACCGAGCCAGGCGAGCAGGCCGAGGCCGGCGCCCGAGGCGGTTGTGAAGAAGATGACCGAGTAGGCGGGATGCATGTTCTTATCTCCTCACTCGATCAGCGCGTCAGGACCTTGTCGGCCCAGGCGAGGAACTTCTCCATGCGCGAGCCGTCCGTCGCCATGATCGGCGCCTTCGCCTTGGCGTCGTTGTTGGCGACGGCGTCGCGCCGCGGCCGCGGCGGCAGGTACTTGTTGACCGGCTTGTAGCCGATGTCCGGCAGCAGGTCGTAGCCGCCACGCTCCTTCACGAGCTTCGAGATCTTGCTCTTGGGATCGCCAAGATCGCCGAAGTGGCGGGCACCCGTCGGGCAGGCGCGGACGCACGAGGGGACGCGGTCCTCTTCCTTGAGATGCGGGTTGTAGATGCGGTCCACGCAGAGCGTGCACTTGCGCATCACACCCACCGCGTAATCGTATTCGCGCGCACCATAGGGGCACGCCCACGAGCACAGCTTGCAGCCGATGCACATGTCCGGGTTGACGAGCACGATGCCGTCCTCGGCACGCTTGTAGGACGCGCCTGTCGGGCAGACCGTGACGCACGCCGGCGTCTCGCAGTGCAGGCACGAGCGCGGGAAGTGCACCGTGCGCGAGCGGCCCTCGCCTTCCACCTCGTAGGAGTGGATGCGGTTCAGCCAGGTGCCGTGCGGATCAGCGCCATAGGGCTCCTGATCGGAAAGGGGCGCGGAATAGCCGCCCGTATTCCATTCCTTGCAGCTCGTCGCGCAGGCATGGCAGCCCACGCAGATGTCGAGATCGATCACAAGGCCGAGCTTCTTCTCGGTCGTCTCCGGAAGCGTTGTCATTTACCGGCCTCCCGGAAGCTCGCGCCGAACATCGAAACATCGGGCAGGACACGGCCCGAAGGGTTGACCAGCCGCTCGAACCGCGGCGCGGTCTCGTGGGCTTCGTCGGGCCGGGCGGGTTCGATCGCAACGCGCAGGTCGTACCACGCCGCCTGCCCGGTGACGGGATCGGAGTTGGAGAAGCGATAGCCGCCCGCGCGCTCCGGCAGAAGCTCGCTGATGAGATGGTTGAGCAGGAATCCCTGCGTCGCCTCCGGCGCATCATCGGCGAGGTTCCAGGCGCCCGACCGCTTGCCGATCGCGTTCCAGGTCCACACCGTCTTCTCGTTGACGCCGTCCATCAGGCGAACCTGGCAGCGCACGCGGCCGATCTCGCTCTTCACCCACACCCAACCGTCATCCTTGACGCCGAGCTGACGCGCCAGCTCGTAGTGCATGTAGAGGCGGTTGGCTGCCGTGATCTGGCGCAGCCAGGCGTTCTGCGAGCCCCACGAGTGATACATGTGCATCGGGCGCTGCGTCACCGCGTAGAACGGGTACTTCGCCTCGTCCACCAGCGAGCCTTCGAACGGCTTGTACCAGAAGGGCAGCGGATCGAAGAACGCCTCGATGCGCTTTCGATGCGACTCGGGCGGCTTCACCGCTCCGTGCCCGCGCGCGGCGAGACGGAACTTCTGCATCGGCTCGAGGTAGAGCTGGAAGATGATCGGATCGGACGAGCCGACGAAGCCGACGCTCTTCGCCCACTCCAGATAATCCTTGTTAGCGTGCTTGAAGTAGCGCTGCTCGGGCTTGAGGTGATGTGCGTAGAAGCAGCCGTTGGCGATGTACTGGTCGAGCTGGCGGGGATTGACCTCGCCCTCGGCGTAGCCCTGGCCGTCCGTGCCGCGGAAACCGGCGAGCGGCCCGAGGCCCGGCGCGCGCTCGTGGTTGACGATGCGAGCGGCATAGCCGCCCGGATACTTCGGCTGGCCATCGTCGTTGACGAAGCCCGGCAGCTTGAGGCGCGCGCCGAGATCGATCAACACGGTCTGGAAGCCGCGCACGTCGCGGTCGGGCTGCACCACGGGCTGACGGATCGAATCCGCCGCCGCGTCCGGCTCGGAAACCGGGCGATCGAGCAGCGAGATGCAGTCCCAGCGCTCGAGGTAGGTGGTGTCGGGCAGGATCAGATCGGCGTAGGGCACCATCTCCGAGAAGTAGCTGTCGGAGTAGATGATCTTCGGGATCTTGTAGTCGCCGGTTTTCGGGTCCTTGTCCGTCAGGTACTTGAGCACCGCCGGAACGTTCATCGTCGAGTTCCAGCTCATGTTCGCCATGTACATGAACAGAACGTCGACGGGATAGGGATCACCGAGCGCCGCGTTGGTGATGACCATGTGCATCAGGCCGTGGGCCGCGAGCGGCGCATCCCACGAGTAGGCTTTGTCGATGCGCTCCGGGTTGCCCTCGGCATCGACCAGCAGGTCTTCCGGCCCCATCGGGAAGCCGAGCGGCGGACCGGTCAGCGGCGTCATCGGCTTCACCGTGCCGGCCTTGCCCGCGGGCTTCAGCGGCGGCGGCGTCGGGCGCGGATAGGGCGGCTTGTAGCGGAAGCCGCCGGGGCAATCGATGGAGCCGAGCAGGATCTGCACGAAGTGCAGCAGGCGTGCGGTGTGGAAGCCGTTGGAATGGGCCGAGATGCCGCGCATGGCGTGCATCGAGATCGGGCGGCCGATCATCTTCTCGTGGCGGCGGCCGGCCCAATCGGTCCACGGCACGTCGAGCACGACCTCCTGCTTGAAGGCGACGTCGGCGAGCTCCTGGGCGATACGGCGCGTGGTCGCGGCCGGGATGCCGCTCTCCTTCTCGGCCCGCTCGGGCGAGTATTCCGCGGAGAGATAGCGTTCGGCGAGGATCTGGAACGACGGCACGGCGGTGCGGCCGTCGGCGAGCGTGTACGAGCCCGTCAGAGCCGGCGCCACGTCGACGCCGGTCGCGTCCACCAGGGCACCCTTCGTCTTGTCGAAGCACAGCGGCCTGCCGTTGGCGTCACGCGCGAAAAGGCCGTCGTCGGCGGCGCCGGGATCGCGGATCACCAGCCATGGCGCGTTGGTGTAGCGCACGAGGAACGGCAGATCGACCTGCTCGGTGCGCAGAAGCTCGTGGATGAGCGCGCCGATGAACACGCCATCGGTGCCCGGCTTGAGACCGATCCACTCGTCGGCGATCGCCTGATAGCCGGTGCGCACGGGATTGACGGTGACGACCTTGACGCCGCGCTCCTTGAGCTTGCCGAGGCCCATCTTGATCGGGTTCGAGGCATGATCCTCGGCGACGCCGAAAAGCATGAAATACTTCGTGCGCTCCCAGTCGGGATCGCCGAACTCCCAGAACGCGCCGCCGAACGTGTAGAGGCCGCCCGCCGCCATGTTGACCGAGCAGAAGCCGCCGTGCGCGGCGAAGTTCAACGTGCCGTACTGCTGCGCCCACCAGCCCGTCAGCGACTGCGACTGGTCGCGGCCGGTGAAGAACGCGAGCTTCTTGGGATCGGTCTTGCGCACGTCGCCGAGCCACTTGGCCGCCGTCTCCAGCGCCTCGTCCCAAGAGATCTCGACATACTCGCCCGAGCCACGCTCACCGACGCGCTTCAGCGGCGCCTTGAGACGCGCCGGCGAATAGTGCTGCATGATGCCGGCGGAACCCTTGCCGCACAGCACGCCCTTGTTGACCGGGTGATCGCGGTTGCCCTCGATGTAACGGACCTTGCCGTTCTTCAGGTACACCTTGATGCCGCAGCGGCAGGCGCACATGTAGCATGTCGAGGTCTTGATCTCGTCCGCAGGCGAAACGTCGATTGCCACATGCGGCTCGTTCGACGACGAAATGCTCATCAAGCTTCCTCCCCTTGGCGGCCGGCTTCGTTCGGTCCGGTCCTGTCGAGGCACAACGACATGCTGCTCGACAAGCCGCCCCGAGGACGGCGTCGCGAAAACAGATTGGTTCGCGCCTCATATTCAATATGTCGAATACATGGCGCGACGGCGTTCAAGCAAGCCCCTTGGCGACGGCCCTCGCGGGAACACACCGGAAGAGCGACGCCTCACGCGCGCCCGGTGCCCCGCCCGCCGCCGCGCGACAATAGCGGCCAACGGCCTGTTTCTCGACTGATATGCGTCCCGGCCCGGCGGCGGCGTTGGTGTCGGTCCGCCCCAGGCGGGACTACCCGGGCGGTTTGTCGCTTGGTTGGCGCCCCCCGGCCCCCGGCCCCGGAGGGACGCCGTTACCGCCCCCGCGAATGCCCCGCCGGTCTTCGCCCCCCCCCCTTGCTCACATCGAGCACGTTTCCGGCGGACCAAGGGCCCTTCCCCCTCGCGCGATCCGCCGGGCGCGTTGGAACGGCTTGGCGTTTCACCGAAAGCGTGAAACTCAGGCCGGGCTCATGGTCTAATGTGCTCGTCGCGAGGTCGATGGATCGTGAGCGTGTCCGGCGACGTCGCCAGCACTCGCGTACCGCACGCACGCCGTCAGTGAAGGATACCGATGTCCTCAGATCACCTGCTTTACGAAACCCTGCCTGGCGGCATCGCCCTGGCGACGCTCAACCGCCCCGAGGCCCGCAACGCCCTCACCTTCGAGATGTATGAGCGCCTGGCCGATGTCTGCCGTGCGATCACTCCCGGCGGCGCGGTGAAAGCTCTGATCGTGACGGGTGCCGGCAACAAGGCGTTCGCCGCCGGCACGGACATCTCCGCGTTCCGCGATTTCCGCACCCCCGAGCAGGCCATCGCCTACGAGCGCAAGATGGATGGCGTGCTGGGCGCCATCGAAACCTGTGCCGTGCCTACCATCGCCGCGATCTCGGGTGCCTGCACGGGCGGCGGCGGCGCCATCGCCGCGTGCTGCGATCTGCGCATCGCCACCCGCGACATGCGTTTCGGTTTCCCGATCGCGCGCACGCTCGGCAATTGCCTCTCGATGACCAATCTTGCCCGCCTCGCCGCTCTGATCGGCGCCGCCCGGACCAAGGAGATCCTGTTCACGGCACGGCTCGTCGAGGCTCCCGAGGCGCTGGCCTGCGGGCTCGTCAGCGAGGTGCTCGACGACCACGCGGCGTTGATGCAGCGGGCGAGCGACCTCGCCCGCCAGCTTACGACCCACGCGCCGCTCACCCTGCGCGCCACGAAGGAAGCGTTGCGGCGCCTGCGCGACACCGGCGAGCCGGGCCGCGATCACGATCTGATCGCTCTCTGCTATGCGTCGGAGGACTTCCGCGAGGGTATGGATGCCTTCCTCGCCAAGCGACAGCCGCAATGGAAAGGCCAGTGATCGCATGAGCGCCGCCAGATGAAAACGTCCGACGTGGAGATCCTCATCGTTCC
>CALMPK010000359.1 GCA_937873575.1 uncultured Hyphomicrobiaceae bacterium | reverse complement strand
AGAATATGCACGGATCGCTCGGCCGATAATGGTCGGCGAGAAAGCACCTCCGTGACGCCGTCAGTGCAGAACCATGCCGCCGATATGAAATCCCGCATCAGCGTGGATAATCTCGCCTGTGATCGATGCCGCGTAGTCTGAGGCGAGCACGACGGCGACCTTGCCGACCTCACAGGCGTCAACCGTGCGGCGCAAAGGGGCTTTGGCGGCCGCCCCAGCCAGCAATTCGTCGAAATGCTCGATGCCCGATGCCGCTCGTGTCTTTATCGGACCTGCCGAGATGGCATTGACGCGAATACCCTTCGGACCGAGCTCATGAGCGAGATAGCGAACCGAGGCTTCGAGCGCGGCCTTGACGGGGCCCATGACGTTGTAGTGATCGACGACTTTTTCGGCACCGTAATAGCTGAGCGTCAAGAGGTTGCCGCCCGTCTCCATCAGCGGCTCGGCCAGCTTTGCCATCCGAATGAAGGAATGACAGGAGACCTGCATGGATTCCGCAAATCCCTCCGCCGAGCAATCGACAAGCCGTCCATGCAGGTCCGTCTTGCGCGCCCAGGCAATAGCGTGAAACACGACATCGACACGGCCCCATTGGGTCTTCGCCCGCTCGAACACAGCCTCGAGTTCGCCGGGCGTCGAAACGTTGCAGTTTTCCAGGAACGCCGCGCCAAGCTCGACCGCCAACGGCTCCACGAAAGCCTTGGCCTTGTCGTTGAGATAGGTAAGTCCGAGTTCGGCACCGGCGGCGCGCAAGTGCTTCGCGGCCCACCATGCCAGGCTGTCGCGGTTCGCCACGCCGAATACGAGCGCCTTGCGGCCTCTCAGATCGACGATCTCCATAGTCTCATCCTCCGTGGTCGTTGCCGCCGGCCAACAGGCGGCCGAAACATAAGTGAGCGTCGCATGGGGTCGTGATGCCTCGCTAACCCCGGCGTGCCGAGACGCGCTGCGCCGATCGTACTTGGCATTATTTCCGCGCATCCTGGTCTCCGAAAACGATCTCAAAAGCCCGCTCAAGAGCCGCGTCCCGGATGCGGCGAACAGTCTCCCATAACGCAGAGATCTCCTCGATCTGCCGGCGTTCCTGTGCGAGCAGCGGGTGCTCGTCAGGCAGCGGATGTCGGGAACTGGAGACGGCATCGGCGAGCACCTCAAACACTCCCATCCACGGAAGGATGCGCTCCGAAAACACGTAGCGGTTCGCGCGCATCGGATGCAGCCATTTGAGAGCATCTGACATCCAGGGATTTGCCATGGCACACACCCAGGGGCTGACGAAGGCTCGATAGATGTTCTCGTTCATTTCCGAGATGTCGCGCACGCGTTCGAAGCCGCGCGAGGCATATGCGAATTGAATGTCCTCGATCCGGCGGGGCTCGAACCGCACGACATACTGATGACGCTCGCAGTCAGGATCGCCGGTCGGATTGTCGATCTTCATCTCGTAGAGGCCCGGCACCAGCGCCTCGATGTCATCCAGATTCTCGAGGATGGCGCGATGCTCGAAACGAGCGACGCTCGCCGAGACGAAGATGCCGAGATGACCGACATGCGGGTTGGTCAGATAGACCACGCGCTGCCCCGCAGATCTCAGCTCGTCGGTCGTGGCGTAGATCGCCGGCAGCCAGCCGAGCGCCTGATGCGGCGGCGTGATATTGTCGCCGTAAGATGCGAAGATGACGAGCGGGCTGCGGATCTTCTTGAGATCGGCCACGCAGTGTTCATCGACGCGCACCTTTCCCTGTTCGAGTCGGTTGCCGACGAACAGGTTCTCGATGATCGCGACCATCTCCTCGCCGCTCAGACGGTAGAAGCCGCCCCACCAACGCTCAAAATCAAGAAACCTTGCCTGCTCCGTATCGATGCGCGTGAACAGGTTGGCGTACTTGTCCCAGATGGCGTTGCCCGGCTTCAGGCTCTCGAAGCTCTGCACCAGCCACGCGCCGTCGAATCGGTCCTCATTGAGGTCCGACAGGAAGTGCGTCAGCCACACCCCACCGACGAACCCGGCGGCGATGCGCATCGGATTGACGCCGGGCTCGCCCGCCCAGTAGGACAGCGGCGACCCATTCAGGACGATCGGTCCGGTCAAGCCATCGCAGTGCGCGGCGAGCATCGCTGCCGCCCATCCCGCTTGGCAATTGCCGTAGAGGATCGGCGCACAACCCCCGTGTCTCGCCGCCACCGCCTCGACAAACCGCCTCAGTGCGGCCAGCACATCGGTGAGCGTCTGGCCCGGGCAAGGTTCGGGATAGAACACCACGAAATACACGGGATAACCCGTATGCAGCGCGATTCCGACCTCGGAATCCCGCTTGAAGCCGCCGATGCCGGGACCGTGGCCGGCGCGCGGATCAATGACGATGACGGGCGGCTTGGCCGGATCGACGCACGCCTCCCAGCAATCGTCGCCGACATCGGTGATACGCAAGAGCGAATAGTTGACCGGCTGCTCGAACGTCCGCGCATCAAGTATGAGTTCGTGTTTGAAATTGAGCAGCGGCGGCAAGCCGGCCTGCTCATGCTCCAACATGGCGTTCGCGCGCCGGCGCATCGTGTCGAAGAACAGAATCGTGCGCTCGAGCACATCGCGCTGGTAGTCGAGCAGATCGAACGCGGAAGGGTATGTGGTTGCGGCACGGCCGGCTCTCGACGGTCGACGCGCGTTCGCGTCACTTGCGCGGCTTGGCATGCTTGAAGGCGACGCGGCCTTGTCGCCTACGGGATTTGCCGATCGCTTACTCGGCTGGTCAACCCGAATGGATTTGATGCGCGACGTATGATCTTTACCCATTGCCCGCTCCTTTCGCCATCCCGCGAAAGTGTGGAATTGCCGGCCGAGCAGCAGCGCGGTGCACCAGCCGTAGTGCACGGACTCGGCGGGCCCGACCGGAATGCCGCGCGGCGTCGAACGCGCGAGGCCCGGAACGGAAAACTTGAGTCATCACCGGAAGAACACGTATTTTACGAGCGCGGCAATGACGAGTGCGACGACGAGCACGCCGAGCAGATGCCCGGAACCCATGCCCCACAATATTCCATCGTTCATCATGGATCGTTCCTCCTTCGTATCGGACATGACCTTCGACGCTCGTCCGAACCCAAGCGCTGAAGGCGCCTCACGCGATCCGGACCTCGGTCATCATGCCGGTGGCCATGTGGTAGAGGTGATGGCGGTGCAGCACCCTGGCGCTTTTCTGGGGGGCGTGGAAGGCAATCGCCCCCGGTGCAGGGGGGGGGACGATCAGGGTGTCCCGCCCCGCCCGGGGGAGGGGGCGACCGCCGATGGCCACGACCTGGAAGTGGTGTCCGTGCAGATGCATCGGATGCATCATCATCGTCGGGTTCATGAAGGTCATCTCGACGCGCTCGCCGCGCCGCACCTCGAACGGCTGGTGCTCGCCATGAACCTTGCCGTTGATGGGCC
>CALMPK010000358.1 GCA_937873575.1 uncultured Hyphomicrobiaceae bacterium | reverse complement strand
GCTATTCCGGAAGTTGTCATTGCGGCGCGGTACGCTTTACGGCGAGCGCCGATCTCGGCCAGACGATCACCTGCAACTGCTCGATCTGCCGGCGCACGGGTGCGATCCTCGCCTTCGTAGCAGCGGATGATTTCGCCCTGATCTCGGGAGGCGACGCCCTCTGCGACTATCAGTTCGGCCGCAAGAGCGTGCACCACCTGTTCTGCCGCACCTGCGGCGTGCGAGCGTTCGGCCGCGGCACAGGTCCCGACGGCCGGGAGATGGTGGCGATCAACGTGCGCTGCCTGGACGATGTCGATCTTGAAGCACTTCGGCCCGTAGCGTTCGATGGCGCCAGCCTCTGATCAGTTCGCCGTGAGCAGGGCCAGCGTGGCCTCGTCCCGCGCGCCGCCGCACATGCGTTCGATCGCCTCGCCGAAGACGCTGCCGGCCTCCTCCGCCGCCTCGTAAAGCGTCATACAGGAGCGGAACTTCAGTTCGTCGGGATCGCCGAAGATCTGGTAGAGCGTGCGGCCGGGCACCGCGAGCACGAGGCCCGTCGCTGCCGTGAGCCGCGGTCCAAGCAGGGGATGGCCGAGGTAGCCCCTCGCCTCGGCGAGAGAACGGATGGCATAGCGACGGGAGACCGCGCTTTGTCCGAGCCCCGCGATCTGCGGGAACACGAACCACATCCAATGTGTGACCTTGCGGCCGGCGCGAAGCTCGGCACAAGCCTGCTCGAATACCCCCTCCTGCGCGTCGACGAAGCGCGCCAGGTCGAAGGGGTCGCTTCCGCTGAGACCCGGCATTGACATAACTGCTCTTTCGCACCCAACTCCGCAATCATGCGAGCATAGGGGCCGATGGGGGCCCGTGTCCCGCGCCCCGATGCAACCAGAAACAGGAGCGGCGATGCACGACCAACGCGCCCTCGTGCTCTTCTCGGGCGGTCAGGATTCGACCGTCTGCCTCGCGCACGCGCTCGAGACCTACGCGCATGTCGAAACCATCGCCTCCGCCTAGGGCCAGCCCCCCAACATCGACCTGCCCACCCGCCTCACCATGCTGGCGGCCTTGAAGGAGAGCTTTCCGCAGTGGGCCGAGCGGCTCGGCGCCGACCACCCGCTCGATCTGCCGACGCTCGGGCGCATCTCCGAGACGAGCCTCACGCGTGACGCGGCGATCGAGCTCTCCCAGAGCGGCCTGCCCAATACGTTCGTGCCTGGCCGCAACCTGCTGTTCTTCACCTACGCGGCGGCGCTCGGCTATCGGCGCGGCATCACGACGCTGGTCGGGGGGATGTGCGAAACGGATTACTCGGGCTACCCCGATTGCCGGAACGATACGCTGCGCGTTCTGCAGGCGGCGATCACGCTCGGCATGGACAAGCCCTATGAGATCGTGACGCCGCTGATGTACGTGGACAAGGCGGGAACCTGGGCGATGGCCGAGAGCCTCGGCGGGACCCGCCTCGTCGAGCTCATCGTCGAGCACTCGCATACGTGCTACCTCGGCGACCGCGCGCACCGTCACGAGTGGGGTTATGGCTGCGGCACCTGCCCAGCCTGCGAGCTGAGAGCGAAAGGATGGGAGACGTGGCAACGAGCGAAGTCATCCGTGCCGACCTCCTGAAGGCTGTCGACGCTGCGCTTGCGGGCGAATGGGACGCAGCGCACGCCATCGCCCAGCGCCACGAGGGATCGCCCGTCGCCGACTGGCTGCACGCCGTCCTGCACAAGATCGAAGGTGATGCGTCCAATGCGCGGTACTGGTACGCGCGCACCCATCTCGACTTCGAACGGTTCCCCGACCCCAAGGTGGAGCTGCGCGCCATCCTGCACGAGCTGCACCACGAGGCGTGATGCGCTGCCCGTGTGCTAACGCCCTTCGATGAAAAACGCGGACGGTTTCTGTCTCAACCAATCGCAGCAGAGCACCAACTCCGCGATGCCCCTAGTCCCGAGAGGATGCCCATGATCGATCAGGCCGTCATCGTGCAGTTCACCGGCTACGGCGAGCAGTTCTTCAAGCCCGGCAACCGCGATCTCGAACCGCTCGCCCGTCTTCAGCTCGAAATCGAGGGTACGCTCGCGGTCGAGGGCACGGGCGTGCTCGACGGGCACGAGATCGCCATCGATGGGTCGGAGGGCACGTTCTACTTCTACGGCCCCGACGCGCGGGCCCTGTTCGAGAGCATCGAGGAGATCCTGGATACGTCTCCGATCACGCGCGGCGGCACGGCGACACTGGTGTTCGGCGATCCGACGGACGACGACGCGCCGGCCGAGATGGTTCGCCTCGGGTTGCCGGCGTAACGGCGCCCGCTCTCCTCGTTCGACGTTAGCGGGAAGCGTTCGGCTCCCGCTTGGCCGCTTCAGCCTTGCCGGCGCGGATCGGCCGCGTCCTCGATCTGAATCTCGATGCGATTGCGCCCACCCCAGGTGTCCTTGCGCAGGTTCCCGGCGACGTGCAACGGCATACCGGCGGAACCGATCAGCAGGTCGCCGAGCGGCTGGCCATGCGCGCGAAATGCAATGGCGTCGAGGCGCGAGCCGTCGGCGGCTTCGAGCACGCAGCGAATGTGCGCCTCGCCGACGACCTTCGCGAACTTTACGCGATGCGCAGGAAAGGCGAAGCGCGGCTGCGGGTTGCCCTGACCGTACGGACCGGCGCGTTCCAGCAGCTCGATCAGCGCATCGTTGCAACCGGCCGGCTGTAAGGCGCCGTCGATCTCGAGAGCGAGTGCCGAGCGCACCTCGCGCGCGGTGTTGCGCAGCCGTTCGCTCATGAACCGCGCCAGTTCGTCGAGTCGCTCGCGCGTGACGGTGAGGCCCGCCGCCATGGCGTGGCCGCCACCTTTGACGAGCAGGCCATCGGCGACCGCCGCCCGCACCGCGCCGCCGATGTCCACTCCAGCGACAGAGCGCAGCGATCCGGTTCCCTGGCCGGGCTTCGCCCCCTCGTCCGTCTCCCACGAGATGACGCAGCTCGGCCGCTTGAAACGATCGGTGAGGCGGCTCGCCACCAGTCCCACGACGCCCTTGTGAAACGCTTGCGAGCCGATGAGCAGCAGCGGCACGTCGGGATCCGCCTCGACGAGCCGCTCGGCGTCGCTCATCGCCGCTTCGAGCATCTCCGTCTCGATCGCCTTGCGCTCACGGTTGAGCTTGTCGAGCAGAGCGGCGATACGCGCTGCTTCGCCCTCGTCCTCCGTCGCCAGCAGGCGCGCGCCGAGCGCGGCATCACCGATCCGACCGCCGGCGTTGATGCGCGGCCCGATGATGAAGCCGAGATGATAGGGCGTCGGCGCCATGTCGAGGGAGGCGACGTCGAGCAGCGCCTTGATGCCCGCATTGCGCCGCTGGCGCATGACCTTGAGCCCCTGCGTGACGTAGGCGCGGTTCAGCCCTTGCAGCGGCACCACGTCGGCGACGGTCGCCAGCGCCACCATGTCGAGAAGTTCCATCAGCGCTGGCTCGCTCGTGCCCGCCGCAGCGTAATGTCCCCCGCGGCGCAGATGCCGTTGCGTCGCCACCAGCACCATGAACACGACACCCGCCGCGCACAGGTGGCCAAGGCCCGAGATGTCGTCCTGCCGGTTCGGGTTCACGACCGCCTTCGCCGTCGGCAGCTCGGCGTCCGCCTGGTGGTGATCGATCACGACAACGTCGCAGCCGAGCTTGGCGGCGACGGCGAGCGGCTCGAAACTCGTCGTGCCGCAGTCGACGGTCACGATCAGCTTCGCACCCTCTCTAACCAGCGCCTCGATAGCGGCTGGGTTCGGGCCATAGCCCTCGAAGATGCGGTCCGGGATGTAGATGCGCGCGGGCACGCCATGGTGATCGAAAAAGCGTTTCAGCAGTGCGCTGGAGCACGCGCCGTCGACGTCGTAATCGCCGAAGATCGCCACCGGCTGGCGAGACTTGACCGCGGCGGCGAGGCGTTCCGCCGCGCGGTCCATGTCCTGCAGCACGCTCGGATCGGGCATCAGTGCCTTGATGGTCGGGTCGAGCACGACCTCCACCTCGTCGAGGCCGACGCTGCGCGCGGCGAGCACGCGGCCGAGCAGTTCGGGAAGGCCGTGGCGCTGCGAGATCGCTTCCGCGACGAGCCGCTGGCCGGGCGCCAGGCGCTCGCGCCAAATGTAGCCCTTGGCCGAGGCCGTAACGCCGAGATAGGCCGCTTGCTGCTCGCCGGTGTCGTCCGCGCCCGGTTGGCGCCTCTTCGCTGAAACCGCCATCGACTTCTCCCTCTTCCCGGGTTGTAGGTCGATTCGTGCTTCAACGTGGACGAACGGGGACAACCGTCCCCAGGTCAGATGCCCCCGTCAGATGCCCAGGCGAGATGCCCAGGTCGGATGGCGGTGGACACCGTGCACCGTCGCCCCAGGGACGCGGGTGCTGCGTTGCGATGAGCGGCCGGGGCCGGACAATCATCCTCAGGATGGGGCCCGCGGCCGAGGCTTGGACGCTCGCATGCCCGGGCCCGCCATGACGGAAGCTTTCGCCCGACGCCTCACGCCGGATAGCGCGTGTCGACGTCCCGAACCGTCGTCTTGATGCGGCGCACGGTGCCCGTCTTCGAGCGCATCACGACGGTCTCTGTGGTCGCCGAACCGCCGGAGAAGAAGACGCCCGAAAGCAGAGAGCCGCCGGTGATACCCGTCGCGGCGAAGATGACGTCGCCCGCCGCCATGTCTTCCATGTTGTACTTGCGCTTGATGTCGGTGATGCCCATCGCCTTGGCTCGAACCGTCTCCTCCGCCTTCAACGGCATCAGACGGCCCTGGATCTGGCCGCCGATGCAGCGCAGTGCCGCGGCCGCCAGCACGCCCTCGGGCGCGCCGCCCGAACCCATGTAGATGTCGATTCCCGTCTCGCGGCTGTCGGTGGTCCAGATGACGCCGGCGATGTCGCCGTCAGGGATCAGGCGGATCGCGGCGCCGGCATCACGCACGGCCTTGATGAGATCGGCGTGACGCGGGCGATCGAGGATACAGGCGGTGATCTCGGCGATCGGCACGCCCTTGGCCTCCGCGACCGCGTTGAGGTTGTCGGCCGGCAAGCGGTCCAGATCGACCACGCCCGGCGGGTAGCCCGGGCCGACCGCGATCTTCTCCATGTACATATCCGGCGCGTGCAGCAGTCCACCGCGCTCGGCGATGGCGAGCACGGCGAGCGCGTTCGGCATCGACTTGGCGCAGATGGTGGTGCCTTCGAGCGGATCGACGGCGATATCGACGGCGGGACCGGAACCCGTGCCCACCTCCTCGCCGATGTAGAGCATCGGCGCCTCGTCCATCTCACCCTCGCCGATCACGACGCGGCCTTTGATAGCCACCTTGCCGAGCTCGCGGCGCATGGCGTCGACGGCGGCCTTGTCGGCGGCCTTCTCGTTGCCGCGCCCCCTGAGCCGAGCCGCGGCGATGGCCGCCGCTTCCGTGACGCGCGCAACCTCGAGCACGAGCACCCTGTCGAGCCCGCTGCTCTTCTTGCCGGCCATGTCCGCCTCCTCGTCAAAATCCGGTGGGCTCGCCCGTCCTCGGCACGCTCCCTGCGCCGGGAAATCAAAGCTCTTCGATGCGAATGAGCTGCGGCCGCTCCGCCACTTTTCCGTCCGCCTCGATGGCGTCGAGCGCGGTGCGGATCGCCTGCTCCGTCGTCGTATGCGTGATGAGTGTGACAGCTGCTGGAGTTCCCGGCGCCGTCACCACCGGCGCGCCCGGCAATGCCCCCTTCGGACGCCGCTGAACGATCGATTCGAGCGAGACGCCCTGCTCCGCCATGCGCATGGTGATGGCTGCCATCGCACCCGGCTTGTCGTGCACCGAGAGGCGAACGTAGTAGGCCCCCTTGTGTTCGCCGAGCTTCGCGCGCGTATGTGGCTTCAGCAGCCGTACCGGCGTCACGAACGGCGGCACGACGATGCCGCGCGCGATATCGACGATGTCGCTCGCAACGGCCGACGCGGTGGCATCGCCGCCGGCGCCCGGCCCCGTCAGCAGCAGATTGCCGACCCGATCGCCCTCGATGGCGACGCAGTTGGTGACACCCCAGACTTCGGAGATTTCCTCGTCCTGCGGCACCATCGCCGGATGCACGCGCGCCTCGATGCCGGTGCCGGTGCGAACGGCGACGCCGAGCAGCTTGATGCGGTAGCCGAGATCTTCCGCGGCGTTGATATCGCCCTCGGTGATGTTCTCGATGCCCTCGACGTAGATTTCCTCGAGCGCGACCTTGGTGCCGAACGCGAGGCTCGTGAGGATGGCGAGCTTATGGGCCGTGTCGAAACCGCCGACGTCGAAGGTGGGATCGGCCTCGGCGTATCCGAGCGCCTGCGCTTCGGCGAGCACGTCGGCGAACGGGCGCCCCTCCTCCTGCATCTTGGTCAGGATAAAGTTGCAGGTGCCATTCAGGATGCCGTAGACGCGGTTGACGCTGTTGGCGAGCAGGCTTTCGCGCAGCGTCTTGATGACGGGAATGCCACCCGCGACCGCCGCTTCGAAGTTGAGCGCGACGCCCTTCTCCTCGGCCATTGCCGCGAGCGCGACGCCGTGCTTCGCCAGCAGGGCCTTGTTGGCGGTCACGACGTGCTTGCCCGACTCGAGCGCGGCCAGCACCGCCTCGCGTGCCACGCCCTCGTCGCCGCCGATCAACTCGACAAAGCAATCGATGCCGGGCGCCGTCGCGAGTTTCACGGGATCGTCGAACCAGTGGAACTTCGAGACGTCGCAGCCGCGCGCCTTGTTCCGGTCACGGCCCGAGACGGCAACGATCGTGATCTCGCGGCCGAGCATGGCGGCAAGACGTTCGCGATGCTCGGCGAGCAGCCGAACGAGGCCCGCGCCGACCGTGCCGAGGCCGGCGATGCCGAGTGTAAGAGGCGCTTTCATGAAACCGGTCTGGAAGGTTGGCAGGTGACTTAGCGGGTGGCTTTCTGGGGAATGGGGATGACGTTATGCATCGTTTCCGGAGCCTGGGCGAGGAACTTCTTGATGTTACGCGCCGCCTGCCGGATGCGATGCTCGTTCTCGACCATCGCGATACGGACGAAGCCTTCGCCGTACTCGCCGAAGCCGAGACCGGGCGACACGGCGACGTCCGCCTTCTCGATCAGCAGCTTCGCGAACTCGACCGAGCCGAGGCCCTTGAAGCGTTCGGGGATCGGCGCCCAGGCGAACATCGTCGCCGGCGGCGCGGGGATGTCGAACCCGGCCCGGCCGAAGCTTTCGACCAGCGTGTCGCGCCGCTTCTTGTAGATCTGGCGGACCTCCTCGACGCAGTCCTGCGGGCCATTCAGCGCCGCCGCTGCCGCGACCTGGATCGGCGTGTAGGCACCATAGTCGAGGTAGGATTTGACGCGCCCCAGCGCGTTGATGAGGGGCTCCGTGCCGACCGCGAAGGCCCATCGCAGGCC
>CALMPK010000357.1 GCA_937873575.1 uncultured Hyphomicrobiaceae bacterium | reverse complement strand
CTTGAGCATGTAATTGATCGCCTTGACCAGATCGTGGCGGGGCGACAGCTTCGCCGCCTGTTCGCGCATATAGGCATGGAGATCATCGACCAGAGGTCGGCTCATGGCTTGCCGCACCGCGACGCGCTCTTCGGGGCTCTTTCCATTGATATCGCGCTCGATTGCAAACAGCGCGTCGATGCGGCGTACGACCTCGATCGCGATCGGCGACAAGGGGATTTCCTTCTTACCCGCAGCCTTGCGACGCGCGTTCTCCTCGAGATCGGCCATGGCGAAGAAGGGTCGGCGGCCGTGGACCCAACACGCCGCCTCCTGGACCCGCCCCGGTTTTCGCCCCGCCAGATAGAGCTTGTTGTAACCGTCGTAGGCGTCGGCCTGCAGGATGCCGGCATATTCCGCCAGATGTGCTTGGGGATGCTCGCCACGCCGATCGCGCGAGTAGTAGAACATCGCCGCTGGCGGCCCGGCGCCGCCGAACGGCTTGTCGTCGCGAACGTAAACCCAGCAGCGGCCGGTATCGGTCTTGCCCTTCGCCAGCACCGGCACGGTCGTGTCGTCTCCATGCAGACGCTCGGCCGCCATCACATGAGCCTCGATCAGGCGACGGAGCGGATCGAGCGCCGCGCAGACTGCGCCCACCGCGTCGGCCATCGTCGACAGCGCGATCGGCGCGCCCTCCAGCGCGTAGCGCTCGGCCTGGCGGTTCAGGGGCTGGTGTTGCCCGAACTTCTCGAACACGATCATCGCCAGCAGGCTGGGTCCCGCCCAGGCGCGCGGTATCGGGTGGAACGGCGCCGGCGACTGGCTGATCTTCTCGCAGTCCCGGCAGGTGAACTTTTCCCGCACAGTCTCGACGACCTTCCACCGGCGCGGCTCGGTTTCCAGCGTGCGCGTCACGTCCTCGCCGAGCTTGCGCAAACGATTGCTTCCGCAGCATTCGCAGGCCGTCGGCGGGTCGATCACAACGCGCTCGCGTGGCAGGTGGTCGGGGAACGTGTTGCGTTCGGCGGCTCGGCGCGTAAAGCCGCGCACAATCGTCGTCCCGGCGACCGCCCGTTCGGCGGCAAGCTCATCTTCCGTCGCGCTCGCCGCCAACTCCTCGAAGGTCAACGCCAGTTGATCGATGAGCCGCGCCGAACGTTCCGATTTTGGGCCGTAGACCTGGCGCTCGAGCTTGGCGATACGCAGGGTCTGCTGCGCGATCAGCGCCGCATCCTCCGACGCCTTCGCACGCGCAACCGCCAGTTCCGCTTTCAGGGCGGCGTTTTCTTCGGCAAGAGCGTCGCGAGCGGCGTCCATGACACGAAGTGAATCACAGTTTTCGCGATTTGTGGCGCCCCAAAATGCACGGCTTTCCACATATTTTCGCTCATCCCGCTCGCGTCGGGCGCCACGTCAGCTGTGGATTCCTCCAGTCGATTCCCTCCAGCATGTACGCCAGCTGCGCCGCCGAGATCGACACCGCGCCGCCCGATGCCGATGGCCAGACGAACTTTCCGCGGTCCAACCGCTTGCCGTAGAGCGACAGCCCAATCCCGTCATGCCACAGGATCTTAGCCAGATCGCCGCGCCGACCTCGGAAGATGTAGAGATCGCCCACAAAGGGATCGCGCTTCAGGCTCTCCTGAACCTGCAGCGCCAGACCCTGCATGCCGCGCCGCATGTCGGTGTGGCCCGTCGCAATCCAGACCCGTACGCCGCTCGGAACCGGGATCATCGCCGCGCCAGCGCCTTCAGCACTCGCGTCAGCGCCGCACTATCGACGTCCGACCACACCAGGATCCGATCGCCCTCGGCGAGCACGATCTCCATTTGGCCGGTCACGTTCGGCTCATTCTCCTTTGGGGTCGTATCCGGTGTAATCGTCACGGGAACGATCGGTGCGAGGTTCTTCGGCTCGACGGCCTCAACGCCGAACTGTCGACGCCACGTGAAGAGCTGGTTGGCGTTGAGATCATGACGCCGCGCAACCTCGGCAAGCGAGGCGCCGTCCTCGAGACTCTCGTCGACGATCCGGCGCTTCTCATCCAGCGTCCAGGACCGGCGCTTGCGCCCGAGCGTCGCCGGATCTCCTTCATGGCCGTCCGACATCTGTGATGGTGTCCGCTTCTATTAGAAATGGACACGATCATCGCCGTACTCGCGCTCAGCGCCAGGTGGCCGCCGCCGGAGGCAGACCCTTCAGTGTGCCCTTGCTGACGATCACTACCATCAAGGCGAGCTTCCCGCCGTCGAACTGCAGTCCTGCGCTTACGGCTTTGCCGGAGCCGTATTTTTCGGCGATTGCGACAGCCTCGGAAAGATCCAAGGCGGCAGCGGCGAAGGCTGCGAGCGCAGCCTTATCCTCCTCGCCCAGCTTGAATGCAGACGTTGTTGACCCGTCGTCGACGAGCACTCCCGTCGCAGCATCAACCTTGCCTTCCCACAGTTCCTCGTTCAAAAGGACCTTCACTCTGTAGACAAGGCGACCGGTAGTTCCGTCGAAACTCAGGTCGACAACCTTGGCGCCGGCGCCGCGTTTTTCGGCTATTGCAATTGCACGCCGGGCAGACACCCGAACGTTCCCAAATGCCTTGATTTCCCGCAGGATCGCCGCAGTTTCGGACTCGTTGAATTGCGGGACTGAAGGTTGCGTAACAGGATTGGCAGGCTCGTAGCCAAAGGCCGGGAAAGGCGCAATCGCCAAAATTAGCAGGATGAAGAGCTTCGCACACTTTTTGACGTACATGACAATTCTCCTGCGATGGGAGGGTAGGACGGTTGACAGAGGCAGAAATTACGTCGCTCGGCCTCGGCGTCTTGCGATCGTGATGCGTCTTGCGCCGCTCAACCCCGAACCATCGCAATCAAGACACTTTGAATGTCGCCTTATGAAGGGATTGATAGCGACTGCTGGTTGCCTCAAGTTGCGACCGGCAAGGTGCGTTGACAGCGGATGAGATGACATGCTGCTCGCCCGCTTGAAACGTTATCACTCATACCGCAGCTCGTTTCGGCCCATGTTCCGGAAATCGCGCCGAGCTTGGCTTGCGCTTCCATGCATTCGGATAGCGCCCTTGCGTAGTCGGCCTGTTCCTTGACGCGTGAAGACGTCAGGCCGAGCGCTTCATTCCATACGCCGTAGGACTTTGCTGGATTCCCAGCAAACAACTTCAGCCATTGCGAATTGCTGAAGAAGGTCAATTTCGGGCCAGTCGCAGATGCATACACTTCAGATCAGCTGCTTTCGATCGCCATTTCAGCCTCCATTCCCTGTCTACCCGTCGCTACTCTAGCTAAGGCGACAGAGCGCCATATTGATTTATGTCAACCGCTGTTGACCAACAGCTATAGTATGATAGTGATGCCATATGACAATCGGATTTTTGTGAGGCGCTGATGGCACGTAGTGCTTTGGCAAGGAAAGGCAGCGCCACGCGAGACCGCATTCTGAATGCGGCGATCTTGCGGTTTGCGCGAAGCTCTTATGAATCAGTTGGATTACGGGACATCGCAGCAGATGCGGGCGTCGATGTCGCATATGTGCATCGTTGTTTTGGTTCAAAAGAACGACTCTTTGCCGAATCCCTTGAAGCTACCATGGAGCCGGCAAAGCTCTTTGCCGGACCTCCAGGAGATATTGCGGACTTTCTTGCAAAGCAGATCTTTGCACGAGATGGAGGGCGAGGGCGCAATACCGTTGGACCGCTGGATATAATTATTCGCTCGCTTTCAAGCGTCGAAGCGTCCGGCGTGTTGCGGGAGTTCACCCGCGACAACATCATTCGTCCACTTGCAAGAACGATTGGCCAAAAGACCGACACCAGAGCTGCGGTGATCGCCTCGCTGCTGGCGGGGATAGGAATACTTAGAAATGTGCTCCGCATTGACCCGCTGACCGAGGTCGAAGGTGGAGAACTTGAAACGCTCATTGCTCAAATCATCAACGGCGTATTAGCCGCGGATTGCTCGTCCGGATAGGAACGAGCGCTGCAATCATATGGAGAACTTACCATGGATGCCATGACACGCGTTGCGATTGGGAAACCGAAGCTGCCAAAGCTGCCGTTGCCTGAAGGGCATCTCAGCGAGGAAAAGTTTCGAGCCATAGATCGGGTGCGCGAGGCTTTGACCGCGCAGGCGACTGGAGGGCTCTCGCCGGCGTCGCTTGCGATGGCTTTCATGGACTGGTCGATCCATCTGGCGTCCGCGCCGGGAAAGTGCCTGGAGCTTACAATGAAGGCCGGCCAAAAGGCGGCCCGGCTGGGTGCTCACATCGCGACCGCAGGCATCTACAGCGATGAGCACCGCTGTATTGAACCGTTGCCGGGCGACTACCGTTTCACAGACGAGGGCTGGCGTAAGCCGCCGTATAATGTCTGGTCGCAAGCGTTTTTGCTCAATCAGCAATGGTGGCACAACGTCACGCACGGGGTGCCTGGCGTTACACCGCACCATGAAGACGTGGTGTCCTTTGCCGCGCGTCAATTCCTCGACATGTTTTCTCCGTCGAACATTCCCTTCGCAAATCCAGAAGTGGTCGAGAAAGCCGTCGCAACCGGCGGACAGAATTTCGTTCAAGGATTCCGGAACTGGCTTGAGGATGCGAGCCGTGTCGCAACACAGCAACCTCCTGTGGGCACCGAGAAGTTCGTCGTTGGAAAAGACGTCGCCATCACCCCTGGAAAGGTCGTTTACCGAAACCGTCTGATCGAACTGATCCAATATTCTCCGGCGACGGAAACCGTATTCGCGGAGCCGATTTTGATCGTGCCGGCATGGATCATGAAGTATTACATTCTCGATTTGTCACCGCAGAATTCGCTAATCCGATATCTTGTCGGGCTGGGACATACCGTGTTCTGCATCTCCTGGCTGAATCCTACTGCCGGTGATCGCGATCTCACTATGGATGACTATCGGCGGTTGGGTGTCATGGCAGCGTTCGACGCTGTCAGCGCCATCGTTCCTGACTGTAAAGTCCATGCAACGGGATATTGTCTGGGGGGAACATTGCTGTCGATTGCCGCCGCTGCGATGGCGCGTACCGGTGACGACCGCCTGGCATCCGTCACACTGCTCGCCGCGCAGACGGATTTCTCGGAGCCCGGTGAACTGGCGCTATTTATCGATGATAGCCAGTTGCATTTCCTCGAGAGCATCATGTGGAGCAAAGGCTACCTGTCCGCCGACCAGATGGCGGGAGCCTTCTCGCTTCTGCGTTCCAATGACCTTATCTGGTCGCGACTTGTACATGACTATCTCATGGGCGAGCGGACACCGATGATCGATCTGATGGCGTGGAATGCGGACTCAACGCGGATGCCTTATAAGATGCATTCGGAATATCTTGAGAAGCTCTACCTGCGTAATGAGCTCGCCGCAGGCTGCTTTATGGTCGATGGACGGCCGGCAGCACTGCAGAACATTCGTGCTCCGATGTTTGTCGTCGGGACCGAGCGCGATCACGTCGCGCCCTGGCGCTCCGTCTACAAAATTCATCAACTGGCCGATACCGACGTTACATTCGTGCTGACAAGTGGCGGTCATAATGCCGGCATTGTCAGTGAACCGGGACATGCTGGTCGTCGTTTTCGGACTGCACTCAAACACAATACGGATACCTGTCTCGGCCCTGACGAGTGGGTAACCGCCGCCACTCAAAAAGCCGGATCGTGGTGGGTCGACTGGCAGAATTGGCTGGTCGGGCATTCGTCGCAGACGCGTGTCCAACCGCCCGTGATGGGAGCGGCTGACAAAGGTTATGCACCAGTTTCAGAGGCGCCCGGCACTTACGTCTTTCAACGGTGAGGTCGTGATGGATTCGGGAATGCTCAAGAACGTCACATTCGATGAGCTGCAGATCGGTGAAAGCGCTTCACTGGCTCATGTCGTCGGACGCGATGACATTGCCTTATTCGCTGCGGTCTCGGGCGACGTGAATCCCGCGCATATGGATCCGAAATATGCCGCAACCGACATCTTCGGCCACATCATCGTGCATGGCATGTGGACCGGCGCGCTGGTTTCGGCCGTGCTCGGTACAAAATTACCCGGCCCAGGAACAATTTATCTCGGACAAGATCTTAAATTCCTGAAGCCTGTATCTCCCGGCGACACCATCACCGCCACCGTGACCGTGAAGGAGAAGCGGCCGGAAAAGCATATCGTGTTGCTTGACACGATTTGCACCAATCAGCACGGGGTTCAAGTGCTGTCGGGGACGGCGACGGTGATCGCGCCGGCCACTACGATCGAATGGCCTCGAGCAAGAGTTCCAGACGTTTCTATTCGTCGTCATGATCGTTACGATGCTTTCGTGATGGATGCTCGCAGCCGCCCCGCAATCAGTGCGGCCATCGTGCATCCGTGTTCTCCGGAGGCGATCCTTGCGGCTGTTGAGGTTCGTGATGAGGGGCTGTTTGAACCGGTTCTAGTCGGACCTGAGGCAAAAATTCGCGCCGCTGCCGAAGTTGCACAGGTCTCGCTCGACGGCATGGCGTTTGAGTCTGTGGCGCACAGTCATGCCGCTGCGGCATATGCTGTCGAACTCGCGGTTGCTGGCAAAGTTGCCGTACTTGTAAAAGGCAGCCTTCACACTGACGAGTTGATGGAGGCGGTGGTGGGATCCGGACTCCGGACCGGGCGGCGCATGAGTCACATCTTTGCCATGGATGTGCCGGCCTATAACAAGCCCCTTTTTGTCACGGACGCCGCAATCAATATTCGGCCGACGCTGGAGCAGAAATGCGACATTTGCCAGAACGCGGTCGACCTGCTGCTCAAGCTCGGTATGAAAGAACCGCTTGTGGCCGTGCTCGCAGCGGTGGAGACCGTGACCTCCAGGATGCCGTCGACGCTTGACGCGGCGGCGCTGACCGTGATGGCGGCCCGCGGTCAGATTACCGGGGCTAAAGTGGATGGCCCGCTGGCCTTTGATAACGCCATCAGTCTCGATGCGGCAAAAACCAAGGGTATCCTTTCACCGGTCGCCGGTCAGGCCGACATCCTGCTGGTGCCAGATATCGAAGCGGGCAATATGCTCGCCAAGCAATTGACCTATTTTGCAGGCGCGACCGCCGCCGGTCTCGTTCTTGGTGCACGCGTTCCTATAGTGTTGACCAGTCGGTCTGATTCCATGACGACGCGGATTGCATCCGCTGCACTTGCCAAACTGGTCGCTGAACCACGCGCCATGAAAGGCCTGCCGTCGTGAGCGCCGATCTGCTGATCACCTTTAATGCGGGTTCCTCTTCGGTTAAAATCGGTTTGTTTGAGGTCGATGGCGCCGTGTCCCGCCGACTGGCAAGCGGGGTGATCGATTTCAGAAAAACTCCGCTGAGCTTTCGGGTTACAGAAGGGCCGGCGATCTTCAAGGTCGATCTCAAGGCCAGGACGACGGATGATCTGAGCGAGGTGTTGGCCGAGACGTTTAGCTGGCTCGCTAAACATTTCGACCTCAGGCACATCGCGGCGGTTGGGCATCGCGTGGTGCATGGCGGCGATACCTTTGCCGGACCCGTTCGAATCGATGAAACTTCCATTAAGGCAATCGATGCCTTGAGTGCGCTCGCACCGTTGCATCAGCCGCAATGCGTGCGCCTGATCAGAGCGATTCAGAAATTGCGATCCGATGTGGTGCAGGTTGCCTCCTTCGATACATCATTCCACCGCACCAACGCGGACGTCGTTCGGCGCTTTGCCATTCCTCGCGCGCTGCATGAGTCCGGTATCAAGCGCTATGGATTTCATGGATTGTCCTACAAATATATCGCGGGTGAACTTGCGCGCCGCGCTCCCGGAGTAGCGTGGGGCAAGGTGATCATCGCCCATCTCGGCAGCGGCGCGAGTCTGTGTGCGATTGAGGATGGTGTCAGCCGGGATAGCAGCATGGGATTTTCCACGCTCGATGGCATTCCCATGGCGACTCGTTGCGGCGCGCTCGATCCGGGCGTGTTGCTGCATCTGCTCGGTCCGTTAGGCCGCACAATCACCGAGGTCGAGGACACACTTTACCATCAGAGCGGGCTTCTCGGCGTATCGGGAATCAGTGCTGACAGCCGGGAACTTTTGATGAGCGATCAACCGGAAGCGCGGGAAGCAATCGCGCTCTTTACTTTTCGAATCGCTGGTGAAATCGGGCGGCTCGCGGCAACGTTGGGTGGTATCGATGCACTGGTCTTCACAGCAGGTATCGGCGAGCACCAACCTCAAATCCGCGCTGAGATTTGTGATCGGCTTGCATGGCTCGGCCTGAAACTTAGTCCCGCTGCCAATGCAGCAAATGCGGAAGAAATCAGCACCCGCTCAAGCCCCGTCTCGGCATACATCATTCCAACCAACGAAGAACAAGTCATCGCGGATGAGGCGTTCTCGGTTCTGAATGAGAGGGCTCCAGCGCCATGACAGCCATTGTCGATCTGGGAGGCAAACGCGGTCTGGTCGTGGGTATCGCGAACGACCATAGTATCGCCGCGGGATGCGCGGCGGCGTTCTCGCAGGCGGGGGCGGAACTTGCGATTACCTATCTCAACGAAAAGGCGGAACCGTATGTGCGGCCCGTCGCGGACTCCCTCGCCGCACCAATCATCGTTCCCTGCGACGTTCGGATTCCGGGACAGTTGGAGAGCGTGTTCGAGGCAATCGAGAGACAATGGAGCCGGCTCGACTTTGTGCTGCACTCCATCGCCTTTGCGCCACGCGAGGATTTGCGCACCGGTATCGTCAATTGCTCGGCCGAAGGGTTTGCGCTTGCCATGGACGTCTCGTGTCATTCCTTTATTCGCATGGCGAAGTTAGCAGCTCCGCTGATGACCGACGGCGGTTGTCTGCTGACAGTCAGCTTCTACGGGGCAGATCGTGTCGTTGAAAACTACAATTTGATGGGACCCGTGAAGGCCGCCCTCGAATCCAGTGTCCGCTATATCGCCGCTGAACTTGCAGATCGAAGGATTCGTGCTCACGCGATCTCGGCGGGGCCGGTCAAGACGCGCGCTGCTTCCGGCATTGACAGGTTTGACGAATTGCTCGATGAAGTCCGTGCGCGCACGCCGGCAGGTCAACTCGTAACGATCCAGGAGATTGGCCGCGTCGCGGCCTTTCTGGTCAGCGGTGCCGGTGCGCCCCTCTCTGGCTCGATCATCTATGCCGATAACGGTTTTCACACTATAGCATAGTGACACATTTGTCGTGCGGTAGCTTCCGGCATAATAAAAGAAGGCAAATGACCGACACCTTCGACGATAAGCGCCTCGAGCGCGTTCTCGGGCGCGGCGATGGTGTTGTTCGTTGTCTGCGGTTCGCAGCTCTTACTGTTGGCCTTGTGCTAGCGGGATGTGCTGCCCGCCCGGGACCCGAGGTGTTGAACCCGGTGCCGACCGCGCTGCCGGGCGCAAAAATGGTAACGGTGTATGTCGCGACAACGGCCGAGCGCGAAATTCCTGATAGCAATATCTTCGCAAACGGCCGCGCTCGAAGTTTGAATTATGCGGAGTTCAAGATCTCGATCCCGCCGCGGCACCAGCCCGGAAATATCGAATGGCCAATAGGGAACCCTGATCCGGCGATCAGCTTTGCGACCGTGCAGCAGAGCATTCTGGACAAGCAGACTTTCGAGCGGCGGGTTACGTCTGGGGCAAGCAGCTCGAGCCGTGCGAAGGTCGGCGTTTTTGTTCACGGGTTCAATACAAACTTCCAGGAAGCGGTTTACCGGCTCGCGCAAATGGCAGCTGACGCTGATGTCGATGGCGTACCGATCCTCTTCGCCTGGCCATCCGCGGCAAAGGCGACCGGATATGTCGCGGACAAGGAGGCGGTGACGTATTCTCGGGATCGATTGGCCGAACTTCTGACGACGCTTTCGCGCAAGACGTCCGTTGAGGGGATCAACCTGATCGGGCACAGCATGGGTGCATGGCTGACGGTGGAAGCGTTGCGCCAACTTCGCTTGGCCCGCAACGATGCCGCAATCAATCGCTTGAATGTCATACTTGCTGCTCCGGACATCGACGTCGATGTGTTCCGCTCCCAGATGGAAGTGATCGGTCCGCTTTCACCACCAATGACAGTGCTTGTGTCGCGAGATGACATTGCTCTCAAAATATCCGGCAAGATCGCAGGAGAGCGGCCGAGACTTGGTGTTCTCGATGTGGATGATCCGAGAGTTCAGGAGGCGGCACTGAAGGCAAATCTGCAGATTGTAGATATTTCCAGCCTGAAGGCGTCCGACGGCTTCAATCACGATCGTTTCGCTAGACTTGCCGCGCTCCATTCCCGGCTGACTCACGCCGAGGTAGGCGGCGCGGGCCACGATATGCGCCGCGCTGGTGCATTTATCTTCAATACGGTCGGCACCACGCTCTCCACCCCATTTAGTCTCGTAGGGGGTGCGATTGCTGGTGAATGAAATGGTGAGCATACTCGCGATGCTCGTGACCTTGATAAAGGGCTGATTCATAAAGCGCGCGATCTGAAGATCGTGGACCCCAGCTCCTCTCGAGATCGGCCTGCTCTGCCGCGATAGGGCAGCCAGCGCGGATGCCGCTATCCGTGAGGGCATCGGCGGTGACTCGAGCAAAATAAAAAGACCGCCTCGCGGCGGTCTCTCCGCATCTAACCGGGGCTTGATCAAGCAGCTCGTTTGAACGCTTCCCGCGCAGCCTCATTGGCGCGATCAAAAGCAGTGCGCGTTTCCGTCAAAGCCGCCATGAGTGCGGACCATGACTGGGTTCCCGCCTGGCTCAACTTCTCGAGTTTTTTCTCCGCCTCGGCTGCATCGGCTGTCATGCGCTTAACGGCGGCGTCGATATCGCCCCGACGCTCAGAAGCGAATTTCTTCGCATCGTTTTCAAGCTTGTCGGCCGCTTCGCGCCACGCTTTCAATTGGGCATCGGCTTGAAGCTTGAACGTCGCCTGCTGGTGCTCGATTTGCTTGCCGAAGCTTTCGACATACTTCTCGACCTCGGTCTCGAATAAGCGCCAGTCGGTCGCTAGTTTTGCTTTTGCCTGGATCCAGGCGGCTTCGTTAGCTTCCGACTGCTTTTTCATGGTGTCGCGGAAGTCATCTCGCTGCTTGCGCAGGTCAGCAAGAACCTTTTTGGCCTTGTCGCGGACATCGGTTTGCACCTGGGCAGCCTTGCCCTCAAGCGAGGTCAACGTTGCGTCCATTTCGTCGAGACGCTCCTTGGCCCAATTTGTAAAGAAGTGGGTGTTGCTTTGCATAACCTTTACTCCTCGCCTCCATGATCTCCTGTCGCTGATTAACAGGCCGCGCCAAACTATGTTTGATCTGGGTCAATATCAAATCTAGGAGGGGCCGCGGTCTCATCTGACGTCACCCAAGACATGTCGCGGATAGGGAGGCGGTGACGTGTGCCCGGGATCGATCGGCTAAAATTCTGGCGCCGTTCTCTTCGTCGAGTGCGCGCGCGCCATCGGCCAGATCGGCCTCCGCGACGTTATCAAAAACCAGTTGCCATATCGCACTACTATCGTACAGTCAAATCTGGTCAACAGTGGTTGATGTGGGTCAACATCGCGCTCTGTCGCCTTAGCTAAAGTTACGCGATTAGAAAATTAGGCAGAGCATGGAGACGGCAATGGCGATCGAGAACGACTCCCCTGAAGCGCAAGCACCTGTGGCCGATCTGAAATACCTTTTCTTCAGCAGTACAGAGTGGCTGAAGTCTTTTTCTGAAAATCCTAGAAGATTATATGGCGTGTGGAACCAAGCACTTAGCTTCACCGCATCTCGCCTCCAGGAACAGGCCGATTATGCAAAGGCGCTATCCGAATGCACGGATGTCGCCGAAGCGCTAAAATATTCCGCTGAGTTCATGCAAAATGCATGGAAGAAATCCTACAGTGACGGATCGAAATTCTTTGAGGCTTGGCGCGAGAATCTGCCTTCCGCGGCGCAGGGCAAGTAACCTTTATCCTTGCCCGTACGCGGGATGACATTTCGTGCTGCTAGACGTTATCCGAACAGGCAGTCTAGCATTTCGCGAACGATGCGCTGCTGAGCAGATTCACAAGAAGGGCAATTGATGACCATTACGAAATCCACAAAGCCTTGGCTTATTGCCGCTCTCGTCGCGATCCTCGCCGGGGGCGGCTATTATGCTTGGCAGAAATTCCTCAGAAGCGATCCTCTTGAAGGGATAGCGCGTGGCAACGGCCGGATCGAGGCGATCGAGATTGACGTGTCGACTAAAGCGCCGGGACGCGTCAAAGAAATATTGGTCAATGAGGGGGATTTCGTTACCGCCGGGCAGGTGCTTGCCCGTATGGATACGGAGCAGCTCGAAGCGCAGCGTCGCCAGGCCGAGGCGCAACTGCATCGGGCAAAAATCAGCATTGATACCGCCAAGAGCCTTGTCATTCAGCGGGAGGCCGAACGAACGGCGGCGGCTTCGGTTGTCGCCCAGCGCGAGGCGCAGCTTGACTCAATTCAGAGAAAGCTTGCGCGATCCGAGCAGTTAATCACCACCAACGCAGTTTCTCAGCAGGTGCTGGACGACGACCGGGCGAATACCCAAGGGGCAAAGGCTGCAGTAGCAACGGCAAAAGCACAATTTGCCGCGTCGGAGGCCGCGATCAGTGCAGCAAACGCACAGGTGGTTGATGCCGGTGCCGCGGTCGAAGCAGCCAAAGCCTCCCTCGAGAGTATCGGCGCCGATATCAACGATAGTATCTTAAAATCACCTCGCGACGGGCGCGTTCAATATCGTGTGGCGCAGCCCGGCGAAGTTCTTTCCGCGGGTGGGCGGGTTCTCAATCTCGTTGATCTCGGCGACGTCTACATGACTTTTTTCTTGCCGACAGCGCAGGCGGGGCGCGTCGCAATTGGCGCCGATGTGCGTCTCATACTTGATGCCGCTCCTCAGTATGTCATTCCGGCTAAAGTCACTTTCGTCGCCGATGTCGCCCAGTTCACGCCCAAGACAGTCGAGACTGAAGAAGAGCGGCTAAAGCTTATGTTCCGAGTCAAGGCACAAATTGCTCCGGAATTGCTCCGAAAATATATCCAGCAGGTCAAAACCGGCCTTCCGGGCATGGCCTATGTCCGGCTCGACCAGAAAGTGGAATGGCCAGCCAGTCTGCAGAGAACGCTGGCACAATGAGCGACCTGCAGCCCAAAGACCACCCTTTGGCTTTGACGCCGGTCGTCCGCCTGGACACTGTCGGGCTGTCATACGGAAAGACCCGGGCACTCGGCTCCATTACGCTCAATATGCCGGCGGGCTGCATGGTCGGGCTGATCGGACCTGACGGTGTCGGCAAGTCCAGTCTCCTTTCGCTGATTGCGGGCGCTCGCGCCATTCAGCAAGGCCGTATTACCGTGCTGGGTGGAGACATTGCCGACGCATCTCACCGGGCGATGGCTTGTCCGCGCATTGCGTATATGCCGCAGGGACTCGGAAAGAACCTCTATCCGACACTTTCGGTATTCGAGAACGTTGACTTTTTTGGCCGTTTGTTCGGTCAAGACAGGCAAGAGCGCGAGCGTCGCATCGGCGAACTGTTGCAAAGTACCGGCCTGGCTCCTTTTGCGGATCGACCAGCGGGTAAACTTTCGGGCGGTATGAAGCAGAAGCTTGGTCTTTGCTGCGCCCTGATCCATGATCCTGATCTCCTGATCCTCGATGAACCAACGACCGGCGTCGATCCTTTGTCACGGCGGCAATTCTGGGAGTTGATCGACCGGATTCGGTACGACCGCTTGGGTATGAGCGTCATTGTCGCGACCGCCTATATGGAAGAGGCTGCGCGCTTTGATTGGCTGGTGGCGATGGATTCGGGCAAGGTGCTCGCAACCGGTACGCCCACAGACCTGCTGGAGCAGACCGGCGCTCTTAATCTCGATGCCGCATTCATCGGCCTGCTCCCGGAAAAGGAGCGTGCGGATTACAGGGAAGTGGTGATTCCACCTCGCTCCTTCGAGCACGATGAAGAGATTGCCATCGAGGCCGAGCATCTTACCGTCCGCTTTGGAGACTTCACGGCGGTTGATGACGTCAGCTTTCGCATCAGCCGAGGCGAAATCTTCGGCTTCCTCGGCTCGAACGGCTGCGGCAAATCAACGACAATGAAGGCGTTGACTGGACTGCTGTCGACCAGCCAGGGCAACGCGAGGCTGTTCGGACACCAAGTGGATCCGAACGATATGACTGTCCGGCGCCGTGTCGGCTACATGTCGCAAGCCTTCTCGCTATATTCGGAGTTGACGGTTCGGCAGAATCTCGATCTGCACGCCCGTTTATTCAGCATCCCTTTGGATGCAATTCCCGCGCGAACCCAGGAGATGGCGCAGCGCTTCGATCTCGCCGCTGTTATGGATTCTTTGCCGGACGCATTGCCGCTCGGTATCCGTCAACGACTATCGCTTGCAGTCGCGATGATTCACTCTCCCGATATCCTGATCCTTGACGAGCCGACATCCGGTGTCGATCCCGTCGCACGCGATGGCTTCTGGCAAATTCTGTCCGACCTTTCGCGCAAGGATCATGTTACGATTTTCGTTTCCACGCATTTCATGAACGAAGCAGAGCGTTGCGACCGCATCTCGCTCATGCACGCAGGCAAGGTCCTGATCAGCGACACTCCGGCTGCAATAACACAGAAGAGAAGCGCTAAAACGCTCGAAGACGCTTTCGTTGCCTATCTCCTGGATGCCAGCGGACAGAAGGAAAAATCGTCCCCCACAACAACGCCTGTGCCGCTATCTTCGGCCGCGGCAGCTGACACACAGAATAAAGTCGACAGAAGAACAACGGCGAATCGGCTTTTCAATTTCCGGCGCATGTTCGCCTACACTCAGCGTGAGGCGCTCGAACTGCGTCGCGATCCGATACGCGCCACGCTCGCCACGCTTGGCAGCGTCATTCTGTTGTTTGTTTTGGGCTACGGCATCACGATGGACGTTGAAAACCTCTCCTTCGCGGCGCTCGATCGTGACAACTCCACGATCAGCCGCGACTATATTCTCCAAATTGCCGGCTCACGCTATTTCACGGAAAAGGCGCCGATTACTGACTATGCCGATCTGGATCAGAGGATGCGCAGCGGCGAACTTAGTTTGGCGATCGAGATACCTCCAGGGTTCGCACGGGATGTCTCACACGGCCGCAATGTTCAGATCGGCGCATGGATCGACGGCGCCATGCCATCGCGCGCTGAAACCATAAGCGGGTATGTGCAGGCCATGCACGCAAATTGGCTGACCCAAAAGGCTCGGGAGCTTTACGGGAGCGCCGCAACATCGGGTAGTTTCCAGATCCAGCTTCGTTATCGATACAACCCGAACGTCAAGAGTCTGGTGGCGATGGTGCCCGCCGTGATCCCGCTACTCCTCCTGATGATACCGACGATGCTCGCCGTACTCAGCGTTGTTCGGGAAAAGGAACTTGGGTCCATCATTAATTTCTACACAACGCCCGTCACGCGACTGGAATTCCTGATCGGAAAGCAAATCCCTTATGTCGTGCTTGCGATGCTGAACTTCTTGCTGCTGGTGATCTTTGCGATCTTTATTTTCCACGTGCCGTTTACGGGAAGCTTCATGACGCTCACCGGTGCGGCATTCCTCTATGTCGTGGCTGCGACCGGCATGGGCCTTGTCATATCGGCTTTCATCACCAGTCAGATCGCAGCAATCTTCGGTACGGCCCTGCTGACAATGATTCCTGCCATGCAATATTCTGGGCTTATCGATCCGGTGTCGTCCCTTCAGGGAGTCGGCGCGTTCATCGGGAAGATTTATCCGACCACTTATTTCGTCACCATTGCGCGCGGTACCTTCTCCAAGGGGCTCGAATTTTCCGACTTGGCTGGTTCGTTCGTACCTCTCTTCATCGCGATTCCCGTCTTGTTGGGACTGGGCGTTGTTCTTCTCAAAAAGCAGGCGAATTAGCCATGCGCCTGACCAATATCGTTCAATTGGGTATCAAGGAATTGTGGGGACTCATTCGTGACCCCATGATGCTGGCGCTGATCATCTACGCTTTCACCATTTCGATCTATACCGCATCGAAAGCAATGCCGGAAACACTCAATCGAGCAGCGATTGCAGTGGTTGACGAGGATCAGTCACCAATATCATCCCGCATCATCACGGCGTTCAATCCTCCTTACTTTTCGATTCCGAAGCTGATTACTCAATCAGAGATGGACCGCCGCATGGACGCTGGCCTGGACACCTTCGCGCTCGATATCCCGCCGAACTTCCAGCGCGACCTCCTGGCCAACAAATCGCCTACGATTCAGATCAACGTTGACGCGACCCGCATGTCGCAGGCCTTCACGGGCAGCGGATACGTTCAATCGATCGTCACCAGCGAGATAAACGAATTTCTAAAGCACTATCGGGCGGCAAGTACCGTGCCCATCGAGCTTGCGCAACGGGCCCGCTTCAATCCGACGCTCAACAAGAGTTGGTTTAGCGCAATTAATAATGTGATCAATTCTATCACCATGCTGTCGATCGTCCTGACCGGTGCCGCCCTTATCCGCGAGCGCGAGCACGGGACGACGGAGCATCTTCTTGTCATGCCGGTCACGCCATTTGAGATCATGGCAAGCAAGATCTGGTCGATGGGCTTCGTAGTTTTGATCGCCTCCGCGTTTTCCCTTGTTTTCGTCGTTAAAGGCTGGCTTGCGGTTCCCATACAAGGATCGCTGGCACTTTTCTTGTTCGGCGCAACGCTGCATCTGTTCGCTACCACCTGCATGGGCATCTTTCTCGCCACCATGGCGGGTACGATGCCGCAGTTTGGTTTGCTGCTGATGCTCGTTCTTCTTCCGCTTCAGGCATTGTCCGGCAGTATGACCCCACGCGAAAGCATGCCCGAGATTATTCAGAACATCATGCTGGCAGCGCCGAACACGCATTTCGTGATGCTGGCGCAGTCCATCCTGTTTCGAGGCGCCGGTCTTGATGTGGTTTGGCCGCAGCTCCTGGCGCTTATCGTGATTGGATCAGTTCTTTTTTTCCTGTCGTTGAGGCGCTTCAGACAGTTTCTGAGATAGAATCGGAATGAGCTTTAAGGTTCTGGAAACCGCGCACTAAAGCGGATGGGTTCAGGTTGAATCGATTTTGGATTGAACGAAGTCGCTTGCGCGGCAATTGAGGGAAGAGTCGCAACAGCAAGCTCCTGTGTGAGAGGATCGCGGGTTTTCGAAACACAATCCTTCAGACAGGAGTTTTCGCAATGGCTGAGATCAGCCTCTTTGCCGCCGTATGATTGAGGGCATGACGGTTCGCAATCTGTCGCCGCAACGCAGTGATTCGACCTTGCCGCGGTATCGAAGTTGAGCCGGTATTTGGTCGGTCGTCTGATCGTCCCGAGCTGTAGGATATCCGCGTCTTTCAGATCCACTTGGTGGTGATCGAGATATCCTGGCCGGCACTCGATCAGATCGTGTGTGCGCAACACCTTTTCTACGATGTGACGCTCGGCCAAGATGCCATTTCGGAGCGCATCAGCTATGCACGCCAGCCGAGCAAGCTGCCGGTGGCGTTGGGCATCGACAAGGTCGCGTGCTTCCTGGATACAAGTCCAAGCCTGAAGAGCCGCACCGCGCTGACGACGGTCTATTCTGCCGTACTGTGCATGTCGGAGGTGGTTCTATTTAAGATTACCGACATCGACAACCGGCGGATGGTAATCTGGGCAGAGCAGGGTAAGGGCTGACCGTTACGTCATACTCTCTCTCCGCAATTGTTGAGGATTTTGCGGAGTTATTGGTGGCCCGCGCGGCCGCAGCGCTGGCTGTTTCCTGGCCGTGGCATTCAATGGGGCCGTGAGGAACGATCACGCAGCCCACCAACGCTTGGCAACAGTTTTCGGCGTGGTGTTGAACTAGCGTGCCGAAGAGGATGAAACTGGGCACCGCTAGGTTATTGTGGAGGTCTTTGTAGTTGTTGCGTCGGCGTTCCGCAGTTGGCTCGACGCACCGGCTTGTGCCTTGTCGTCGTGTCCCTGTTCAACTGACTCCCGATCAGTCACGGGTCGCCTCGTATTGCAGATAGGATCGCTCAGCAGTCTCAGACCATTAAGAACAACAAGGACGGTACCGCCTTCATGGCCCAGCACGGCCAGTGGCAGCGGCAATTCAAGGAAGGCTGCGCCAGTGACCAGCAGGAGCATCGCCCCGATGGCCAAGATTAGGTTCTGATGGATGATCGACACAGTCCGCTTCGAGAGTCGATGTGCGGCTGCCAGTCTTTCCATATCCTCGGACAACAATGCGACGTCGGCCGCCTGAAGCGCGACTTCCGAACCAGCGGCTCCCATGGCAATGCCGACATCAGCACGCGCCAGTGCTGCGGCATCGTTTACACCATCACCAACGAAGGCAATCTTTCTCCCCTCGGCTATCTCGCCGACAAGGCGGACTTTGTCCTGCGGCAGCATCTCGGCATAGATTTCGTCTGGCTTTAGCCCCAACGCCCTGCCTATGCGCAAGGCAACGGCCCGCCGATCGCCCGTCATCATGGCGATGGTCTTGACGCCGCTCGCCCGCAAGGCTGCGAGAGCGCCAGCCGACGTATCGCGGAGTTTGTCGGCGACGCTGACCGCGCCAAGAATGCGTGTTTCACGCCCAAGGTAGACCACGGTCTCGGCCCCATCCTGAAACACCCGAAGCGCGTCCTGATCGAGCGATGCTCCCATCATGTCCGCCATTCGCCGGTTCCCCGCCCAAACCGGACCATCGGCATTCCGCCCGATGATGCCAGCGCTCGGGATTGCCTTCACATCATGCACGTCATGGAGGACCAGCCCGCGGCGCGCCGCTTCACGCCGAAGCGTCTCAGCAATATGATGTTCCGAGTGGGCTTCGACACTGGCCAAGGTGGACAGGAAAGCCGTCTCGCTGTTGCCAAGAGCGACAACCCCCGTCACCTCCGCGCGGCCCGTCGTCAATGTTCCGGTTTTGTCGAAGGCAAATATGTCGACGGCAGCCAAGGTTTCTAGCGCCGCGCCACCCTTGAAAAGCACCCCACCGCGCGCCGCCGCTGACAATGCCGACAAGATGGCGGCAGGCACTGAAATGACGATTGCGCACGGGCTTGCTGCAACCAGCAATGTCGCCGCCCGATAAAGCGCTGTTTCCCAGTCCCGCCCAAGCCCGTAGAAAGCGCCGAGGGCGACGACCGATCCGACCAGTACCGCAATCGTATAGCGCTGACCAAACCAGGCACTGAACCGTTCCGACGGAGCCTTGGCGGCCTGCGCTTCCGTCACCAGCGCGATCATTCGCGCGACGGTGCTCTGTTCGAGCGATTTTGTGATCTGTACCTCTAGTACGCCGTCGAGATTGACCGTCGCCTCGAATACCTTGCCACCGGGCTCTTTGCCGACCGGCATGGATTCACCGGTGATGGTGGATTCATCCAGCGCGCCCCGTCCGCGCAGGACGGTCCCATCGGCCGGGACGCGCGCGCCGGGGCGAAGCACCACGATATCGCCGACGTCAAGCTGCGCGGCCAGCACTTCCTCCACCGCGCCTTCCACGGATTTACGAAATGCCGTTTCCGGGCGCAGCTCCATCAGCGCCTCGATCGCACGGCGAGCCCGCCCCATTGCACGCTCCTCCATGGTCGTTGACAGGCTGAACAATGTCAGCAGGACCGCGCCTTCGACCACAGCACCAACGACCGCCGCCGCGATCGCTGCAACGATCATTAACAGGTCGATATCGAGGATATGCTCGTTCCACAGCGCCTTCAGCGCCCGCCTGCCGGCTGGGACTCCGCCCGCCAGATAAGCGAGAGCCGCTCCGATACCGATGGTGTTCACCCTTGCGTCGCCGCTCAGCAACCAGGTACCGACGAGGGCGATTAGAAGCCCCACGACAGTAGTGGAGGTAAGGACAACTGGCATACTGATCGAAAATCGCTGCACTTCGTAAGGTCTCACCACAAAACGCTTACCAACCGATATAGCGGACCATCCTGATCATTTTAGGTTGCGATCCAGCATGTCACGGCGATCGAACTTGATCCTCCATGATTTGGGCAGGTGGAACGACTAGTTTGTGACCAAGACCGGGGAAATGCGGCGTGGAAGACTGAAATTTGGCGCACCCGACACGATTCGAACGTGTGGCCTCCACCTTCGGAGGGTGGCGCTCTATCCAGCTGAGCTACGGGTGCATCGATGTTCAGATAGTGTCCGAGACTGATCGAGGTCAATCCCGAATTCAACGATCAAATCGGCTCAAATGACGCGGGCTTAAACCCTGCCAATTGTCGCCATTCGTACTCCACAACCTCCTTTGCATTTGCTTCCGTGGTGCTTCCGCGACCTCGAACGCGATATTCGTGCTTCCTTCGAGTTTTGCCAATCGCTTGGTTTCACTCGATTTTCCTTGCACTGATGTTCAGCAGAAAGAGCTTGCGTTTGCCTTCGGAGGGCAGCGCTCTATCCAGCTGAGCTACGGGTGCGGCTGCCGAAGCGGCGCGCCTCTGTGTAGCCGATCGGTCGGCGGGCGGCAATCGCGCCGCCACGGCCCACGCCTTGCTCCATCGAGGCGCAAATCCCGCGCCGCGCCGACGCGGGCCTGGATCGCGCCGTTTTGGAGCAGGAATTGGAGCAAGTTGACGCCGGACGGGACGAGTGCGCGGACGAGATCGCGCCGATCGCGCGCGGATTCCTGCTCGCGCTGGCGCTCCCCTCGGTCGCAGTTCTCCTGCTCGACACACAGAAAGCCGGCGGCGCGCTGAAGATACTGGCCGAAATTGCAACGCTTCCTGCCTTCATTGCAGTCGCGGGTTGGGTCATGGGGCCGTCCATCGTCGCAACGGC
>CALMPK010000356.1 GCA_937873575.1 uncultured Hyphomicrobiaceae bacterium | reverse complement strand
CGCCCCCCCCGCCGCCGATGCCCCCGCCGCGGGTCGGTCTCACGACAAGCTCGATGCCTATGAGGCCGAGGTGCGCAGCGGCGACATCGCCCGCGACCTGAAGCGCGTGCGCAATGCCAAGCCGCTCTGGTCGCGTCTCGGCACGGTCGCCGGCATCGCGCTCGGCGGCATCGATATGTGGGCCAATACGCTCATCCCCGGCATCGGGCTCGGCTACACGCTCGGCCACGGCAAGACGGACGCCCAATCGCTGAAGCCGGCGTCGAAGTACAAGCCGATCGCCTATCCGCGTCCTGACGGCGTGCTGACCTTCGACCGGCTGACCAACGTCTCTTTCTCCGCCACCAACCACGAGGAGGACCAGCCGGTCCACCTGCGGCTCAAGGACCCGCGCGTGCCCGTGCAGGTGAACCTGCCGGAGTTTGCCGAGCCCGCCCAGCGCTACTGCCCCGCGGGCGTCTACGAGATCGTCACCGATGGCGATGGCCGCGCGCGCTTCCAGATCAACGCCCAGAACTGCGTCCACTGCAAAACGTGTGACATCAAGGACCCGAGCCAGAACATCACCTGGGTTTGCCCCGAAGGCGGCGGGGGACCGAATTACGCGGGGATGTGACGGAACACCGGCACCATCCGCACCGCCGAGCCGCCTTCGCCCGAGAGTGCATCAGGCAAGGCTCCTCCGCGGGCTCTCATCGCGCTCTGCCAGGCCCGAAGCCAAAACCCGCAACACATTGAACCGATTACGGATGACTGGCTTCGGCGCTTGGTTGTGGTGTGGCCGGAAGGCCGAGCGAATCGCCGTCGCGCCGCCCCATTTTTCTTGGTACCGTGGCGGCACGATGGAATCAGCACGGCGCCCCAGCCGATCAGGCGGCGGTTTTGCCGGGAAAGGTCGATACGCATGCGCCTGCGCTCCAAGCTGGCCGTGGTCCGCAGCTCGGCGGTGGTCGTGGCGGCGCTGACGGCGTTGCTCGCCGCCGGCCCCGCGCAATCGCGCAGCAACGATGCCGAAGAGGCCGAGGCGCTATCGCGGTCACTGGTCGGCAGCTACCTCGCCGGCCGGTTCGCGAAATCGCAGAACGACGTCACGCGCGCCGCGAGCTACTACAGCACGGCGCTGGTCTACGACCCGACGAACGAGGTGCTGATCGAGCAGGCGTTCGTGATGGAGGCATCGGCGGGCAATTGGGCCCGCGTTGCCGATCTCGCCGGCCAGCTCATCACCCACCAGCCGCAGAACCGACTGGCGCGACTGTTCCTCGGGCTCGCCGCATTCAAGGGCGGACAGCTCGCCAAAGCCGACGCTCAGTTCATCGCTGGCGGTTCGGGCCCGATCGGCGAGTTGACGACGGCGCTGATGCGCGCCTGGGTGAAGCGCGCCGAGAACAAGCCCTCCGACGCGCTCGAGCTGCTCGAGGCGCCGCGCCAGGCCGAGTGGGCGCAGTTCTATCTCCGCTATCATCGCGCGCTCATCGCCGACAGCGCCGGCCGCCAGAACGAGGCGCGCTCCGCCTACCAGCGCGTGCTGAAGCAGGATAGCCGCACGTTGCGCACGACACTCGCCTATGCGCGCCACGCCGCACACTGGGGCGACACCAAGCTCGCCAAATCGATCCTGCGCGAATACATTCGCAAGTCCACTGCCGCGCCGCACCCGCTCGCTGCTGAGCTGCTCGACAAGATCGAAGCCGGAACGCCCGTCGACCTGCTGATCACCAAGCCGGGTGAGGGCATGGCCGAAGTGCTCTACGCCCTCGGCGAAGCACTCACCACCGAGGGCGGCGTCAGCATCGGCATCATCTATCTGCAGCTCTCGCTGTTCCTCGAACCCAATCAGCCGCTGGCGCTCGCCGCTCTCGCCCACGCCTACGAAACGATGCGTGACAGCGCTGCCGCGCTCAAAACCTACGAGCGCATCCCGGGCGGCACTCCGCTGCAAAATGCCATCGACGTCCGCAAGGCATTCAACCTCAACTCCCTCGATCAGGTGGACGCCGCCAAGGCCATGCTCGAGGCGGTGGCCGCACGCACCCCGGGCGACATCTCGCCCTACGATGCGCTCGGCAACATCCTGCGCGCCCGCAAGCGCTACGAGGAGGCGATCACCTACTATAGCAGGGCGATCGAGCTGCTCCCCAAGGCCGAGCGTCAGCACTGGAGCTATTTCTACTCGCGCGGCACCTGCTACGAGCGGACCAAGCAATGGCCGAAGGCGGAAGCGGACTTGAAGAAGGCAATGGCCCTCTCGCCCGATCAGCCGCTGGTGCTCAACTACCTCGGATACTCCTGGATCGACCAGGGCAAGAACCTGAAGCAGGGCTTCGAGCTCATCGAGAAGGCCGTCTCGCTGAAGCCGGACGACGGCTACATCGTCGATAGCCTCGGCTGGGCCCATTTCCGCATGGGCCGCTACGACGAGGCGGTGCGCTTCCTCGAGCGTGCGGTGGAGTTGCGGCCTGACGATCCCGTTCTCAACGACCACCTCGGCGACGCGCTTTGGCGTGTCGGGCGCGTGCGTGAGGCCCGCTTCCAGTGGGATCAATCACTGTCGCTCGGCCCGGAGCCCGAGGAGGTCGACAAGATCCGCAAGAAGCTTACGAGCGGTCTGCCGTCGATCACCGACGCGCGGACGCTGAAGCGGGCAAAGGCCGCCAGCCGCGAGACGCGGCGGGTCAAGCGCGTCGAGAGCACCGCTGGAACGGATGCCTTGCAGTAGGGGCGCGGGCGGGTTGCAACCGCTCCGGTCCTCGGTCCCACGTTGCGATCCTGTGGCCACGGCTACCCCGGCAGCGGTCCGGCCGTTCATGCGGCTGCTCGACGTTCAGGCCCGCTCATGAGCATCTTCGTCGAGTACGCCCGCCCGAAGGTCAACTTGACGCTCGCCATCCGCGGGCGGCGTGGCGACGGCTACCACGAGCTTGCAAGCCTCGTCGCCTTCGCCAGCGGTGGCCCCGAAGACCGGATCGAGCTTGATACCGCCGGTCCCGCCGGCATAGCGGTCACAGGGCCATTCGGTTCGGCCATCGTCGGCGAGAACCTGCTCCAGCGCGTGCTCGATCGCGTCGCGCCGCACCTCGAGTGCCGATCGCCGGGGACGATCACGCTCGACAAGGCGTTGCCTGTTGCGGCAGGCGTCGGGGGCGGCTCGGCGGACGCGGCCGCCCTGCTCAGAGCACTGCGGCGCGCATTCCCCGACTTGGCCACCACCATCGATTGGCAAGCGTTGGCTTTGAGCCTCGGCGCGGACGTTCCGGTCTGCCTCGCGGGCACCACCACTTGGATGACGGGCATCGGCGAAACGTTGACGCCGGTGGTGGAAATGCCGGCGTTCGCCGCTGTCCTCGTCAACCCGTGCGTGGCGGTGCCGCCCGATAAGACAGCGCGGGTTTTCCGCATCCTCGCCGCACCCGCGCTCACGAACCAGACGCCTATCACCCCATGCCCGCGTATCGAGGCGGATGCGCCCCGGCAAATCGTCGAGCTGTCGCGTTATGCAAACGATCTCACGGCAGCCGCCGCCCAAGTGGTTCCGCAGATCGGCGACGTTCTCGCGGCGCTCACCGCATGCGAAGGCTGCCGGCTCGCGCGCCTCTCTGGTGCTGGACCGACCGCGTTCGGGCTCTTCGACGACGGCATGTCCGCTGAAGATGCCGCTGCCGCGCTACGACAAGCGCATCCGGGCTGGTGGGTCAGCGCCGCGACGCTCGGCTGATGCAAGGTGGCGAAGCCGGTCGGCTGAAACGGTCAGGGACTCGCGATACAGCGAAGCGCTTCCTACTCGACCGATCGCAGACATCGCTATGAGCCAAGGGTGCGATTCACGGTCTCGACGAAAGCGCGGAGCGCTTCCCTCTCGACCGATCCCAGACATCGCTATGAGCCAAGGGTGCGATTCACGGTCTCGACGAAAGCGCGGAGCGCTTCCCTCTCGACCGATCGCACCCTAGCGCCGAACGCGGCGGCGTGGCTGGTCGAGACCATCTGACCCGCTCGCACTCGGGCCCGGCTCGCCCTTCGCCGCACGGGCCGCGGCGCCCACCGGCTGCCGGCAACCGGTCAACCAGATGTCGAACACCGGATGCTCGACCGCGTTGAGGCCAGGGCTCTCGGCAAACATCCAACCGGTGAAAATGCGCGCCTGGTTGCCCTCGAGCCCAACCTCGTCCACTTCGACGAAAGAGGTCGTCTTCGGCTGTTCGGTCGGCGGGCGGGCATAGCAGACGCGGGGCGTCAGGCGCAGCGATCCGAACTCGACCGTCTGGTTCAAGGGCACTTCAAGTTTGGAGATGCGCGCCGTCACCTTGTCGAGGGCGGCAAATACCGCGACTTCGTTGGGTGTCGGCTCGGCCGTCGCCAGCGTCGCAGTAAGGGCCGCGAGCGCGCCGGCAAGAGCCGCCACTGAGGAGGTGAGAACCAGCTTCGGCATCATCGGACGAGAAACCCCGCGTGCGGATTTCGTGTTCGAAACATCCATCGTCGATTGCCGGCCCCGCTCAATCTCATGCCCATGCCGCCCGCCCGATGACGAACGCTGGATTCTGCCGCGACGTACACGCCTGCCCTTCGTGCGAACGGCCCACCTGCCACACTCGCGATGGCGCCGAGCGATATCGTGGCACGGCGAGCGACACCATCGATGCCGCTGACACGAACGCCGTGCCGGGCGGAACTCACCCGTTTACGTCATCGATTCGCGTCCGCTTCGATGATAGTCGACGGTCCATCCCGCACAATCGCCGGTAACGGTGGCGTCAAGGTGTCCAAGGCGCAGATTCGCCGACGGGACGGAACCTCGTGTCGCGCGCGGCAACGACAGCCTATTCCGGGCTCCAGGCCTTGTAATCGCCCGTCGCCTTGGGCCGCTTCGCCGCGGTGAGGATCGAGCCCGCGGGCCTGTACGCCTGCGCCGTCCCCGTCATGTTCGGCACATGCGGCTTTTCCCAGGCCTTCGGCTGATAGTTTTCCTCGGTCGGCGGCGTATCGATGGTGTGATGCAGCCACCCGTGCCACTCCGGCGGAACCTTGGACGCTTCAGCGTAGTCCTTGTAGGTGACGAAGCGGCGCTTCTTGCCCGTCGGGCCGACGCCCTTGCGCTGCTCGTAATAGCGGTTGCCGAGCGCATCCTCGCCGACGAACCGCATCTTGCGCGCGATAAAGAGGCGCGTCCCCCAGGTGTTGCCGGACCACCAGCAGAAAATCTCCTTGAAGAGGCCCATGCGTAATCGTCTCCCTCGTCGGCGCGATACTCAAGATTCCGAACTGGATTAGCCCTACGGGTGCCCGTCTGTCCATACGGCGTTGGACGCGGCTTTCGTGCCACAGAGAGTGGCCGCGGAATCGGTCTAGTCTTGCTCCGCTTGTCCGCTCTCTGCCTGTCTCAACCGGCTATCAACAGGCTCCGCCGCGGGCCGATGCCGCTTCCAGGCCGGAAACTGGCGGTTTTTCGAGGATACCCTCCACAAGTTGCCCACACCACTAGATGTTGTGTCGTCTTGATGGCGCAACACACAAGAGATGGTGACTGCGCGCTCGAATCGTCCTAGCTTTTGACCATCGAAGCAACTTCCGCTCGCCCGGAAAGCCCTGCTTCGGTCTCGTTCCGCGTCCTCCCGTAACAGACAGCGTCTTCCCGTCCGCCCCGTCGTGGCTGACGAGCAGGAGTGTCTGCGTGCCTGCGTCGGGAATTGAGCCGGGTCGTTCGCCCGCTCGGTTCCGCGAACTTCAGTCGCGTCGGGAATGCTCCGACATCTTTGAGTTTCGCCCTGCCTGGGCCGTCGCTGACGGTTTCCCGGAGCGAGGGGGTGTGCGTCGCGTCAGTCCCGTCGAGTCCAGTCGATCCAATCACGCCCAGCGCCATGACACACCGGCCCGGGCCAAACAGCAGACGCATTGTCGGGGGATGACATGAAGATCACGCGGCGCTTCACCGAGGCTGGCAAATCGCCCTACGAGAAGATCGCGTTCCGCCGCGCCACGAGCGAGATCAAGAACCCCGACGGCTCGATCGTCTTCCTGCTCGACGGCTTCGATGTGCCCGAGCACTGGAGCCAGGTCGCAGCCGACATCCTGGCGCAGAAGTATTTCCGCAAGGCCGGCGTCGCCCGCGCGCTGAAGCGCGTCGAGGAAAACGACGTGCCGTCGTGGCTGTGGCGCTCGGTCCCCGATACCCGCGCCCTCGCCGACATGGCCGAAGCCGAGCGCTTCCCCGGTGAGCGGGATGCCCGCCAGGTATTCGACCGCCTCGCCGGCACATGGCCCTACTGGGGCTGGAAGGGTGGCTACTTCACCACCGAAGACGACGCCCGCGCCTTCTTCGACGAGCACCGCTACATGCTGGCCAACCAGATGGCCGCGCCGAACAGCCCGCAGTGGTTCAACACCGGCATGCACTGGGCCTATGGCATCGACGGCCCCGGTCAGGGCCACTACTACGTCGATTACAAGACGGGCGAGCTGACGCTCTCATCGTCGGCCTACGAGCACCCGCAGCCGCACGCCTGCTTCATCCAGTCGGTCGAGGACGATCTCGTCAACGAGAACGGCATCATGGACCTTTGGGTGCGCGAGGCGCGCCTGTTCAAGTACGGCTCGGGTACGGGCTCCAACTTCTCGAGCCTGCGCGGCGCCAACGAGCGTCTTTCGGGCGGCGGCCGCTCGTCCGGACTGATGAGCTTCCTCAAGATCGGTGACCGCGCCGCCGGCGCCATCAAGTCGGGCGGCACCACACGCCGCGCCGCGAAGATGTGCGTCGTCGACGTCGATCACCCGGATATCGAAGAGTACATCAACTGGAAGGTGCGCGAGGAGCAGAAGGTCGCTGCGCTCGTCACCGGCTCCAAGATCGCGGGCAAGCGCCTCAAGGCGATCATGAAGGCGTGCGTCAACTGCGAGGCCGACGGCGACGACTGCTACGACCCGGCGAAGAACCCGGCCCTCAAGCGCGCCATCAAGGACGCGCGCCGCGACGACGTGCCGAACAACTACATCCTGCGCGTCGTCCAGTTCGCCAAGCAGGGCTACAAGGACATTGCCTTCGACACCTACGATACCGACTGGGATTCGGAGGCCTATCTCACCGTCTCGGGCCAGAACTCGAACAACTCGGTGCGCGTGACGGACGAGTTCCTGAAGGCGGTCGAGACGGACAGCGACTGGAAGCTCACCGCTCGCCTCGGCAAGAAGGTGACGAAGACGCTGAAGGCGCGCGACCTTTGGGAGCAGATCGGCTATGCCGCCTGGGCGTCCGCCGATCCCGGCATCCAGTTCCACACCACCATCAACGATTGGCACACCTGCCCGAAGTCGGGTGAGATCCGCGCGTCGAACCCGTGCTCGGAATACATGTTCCTCGACGACACGGCCTGCAACCTCGCCTCGCTCAACCTGATGACGTTCCGCCACGACGACGGCTCGTTCGACGTCGAGGCGTTCGAGCACGCTTGCCGCCTGTGGACCATCGTGCTCGAGGTCTCGGTGCTGATGGCGCAGTTCCCCTCGCGCCAGATCGCCGAGCTGTCCTACCGGTATCGCACGCTCGGTCTCGGCTTCGCCAATATCGGCGGCCTGCTGATGGCTTCCGGCATTCCCTACGACTCGCTCGAGGGCCGTGCGATCTGCGGTGCGATCTCCGCGCTCATGACGGGCTCGTCCTACGCGGCGAGCGCCGAGATGGCCGGCGAACTCGGGCCGTTCCCCGGCTATGGCGACAACGCCGGCGACATGCTGCGCGTCATCCGTAATCACCGCCGCGCCGCCTATGGCGAAGCCACGGGCTACGAAGCTCTGAACGTCGCGCCGGTGCCGCTCGACCACGCCTCGTGCAAGGACAAGCAGCTCGTCGCAGCGGCCTGCCGCTCCTGGGACAACGCTCTTGCCCTCGGCCGCGCAAACGGCTTCCGCAACGCGCAGGCGACCGTCGTCGCGCCGACCGGCACGATCGGTCTCGTGATGGATTGCGACACCACCGGCATCGAGCCCGACTTCGCCCTGGTGAAGTTCAAGAAGCTCGCTGGCGGCGGCTACTTCAAGATCATCAACCGCTCGGTGCCCGAAGCCCTGCGCACGCTCGGCTACCGCGAGAGCCAGATTGCCGAGATCGAAGCCTACGCGGTCGGCCACGGCTCGCTCGCCCAGGCTCCGGCGATCAACCACTCCACGCTGCGGGCCAAGGGCTTCACGCCCGTGGCGATCGACAAGATCGAGAGCAACCTCAAGACCGCCTTCGACATCAAGTTCGTGTTCAACAAGTGGACGCTCGGCGAAGGTTTCCTGAAGGACACGCTCAAGGTTCCGGCCGAGAAGCTTGCCGATCCTTCGTTCGAGTTGCTCGCGCATCTCGGCTTCTCGAAGAAGGACATCGAAGCGGCCAACGAGCACGTTTGCGGCGCCATGACGCTCGAGGGCGCGCCGCACCTCAAGACCGAGCATCTCCCGGTGTTCGACTGCGCCAATCCTTGCGGCCGCAAGGGCAAGCGCTTCCTCTCCGTCGAGAGCCACATTCGCATGATGGCGGCTTCGCAGCCGTTCATCTCGGGTGCCATCTCGAAGACCATCAACATGCCGAACGAGGCGACGGTCGACGACTGCAAGCAGAGCTACATGCTGTCGTGGCGCCTCGCCCTCAAGGCGAACGCGCTCTACCGCGACGGTTCCAAGCTGTCGCAGCCGCTGAACTCCCAGGTTCTCGGTGAGACGGACGACGAGCAGGAGGAGACGGCCGAGAAGCTGATCGCCTCGAACCCGGCGAGCGTGCGCGCCCAGGTCATGGCCGAGCGTATCGTCGAGCGCATCATCGAGGTGCGCAAGCAGGAGCGCGAGAAGCTGCCCTCGCGCCGCAAGGGCTACACGCAGAAGGCCAGCGTCGGCGGGCACAAGGTGTATCTGCGCACCGGTGAGTACGACGACGGCCGCGTCGGCGAGATCTTCATCGACATGCACAAGGAAGGCGCCGCCTTCCGCTCGTTGATGAACAACTTCGCCATCGCCATCTCGCTCGGCCTGCAGTACGGCGTGCCGCTCGAGGAATACGTCGAGGCCTTCACGTTCACGCGCTTCGAGCCGGCCGGTATCGTGCAGGGCAACGAGGCGATCAAGAACGCGACCTCGATCCTCGACTACATCTTCCGCGAGCTCGCCGTGTCGTATCTCGGCCGTCACGACCTCGCCCACGTCGATCCGCGCGAGATCGTCGGCGAGACCGGTCTTGGTTCTTCGGACGAGGAGACCGACGACGAGCTGGCGCTCGAGCCGCAGGCCCAGAAGCTGGTGTCGATGGGCCTCGTGCGCGGCATCGTCCGCATCGGCGGCGGTCGCAATCATGCTGCCGAAGCGGGCGGCGTCAACGCGGTCGCGGAGATGCAGTCGAACGCGATGACCGCATTCGCGACCGAGGGCGCTACGGCTCTGAAGCCGCAGGCCGAGGTGATGTTCAAGCAGCAGACCGTGACGACGCGCACCGAGGTTCGCGCCAGCGGCGGCCGCACCGAAGCCGACCGCAGGGCCGAAGCGCGCCTGCGCGGCTATGAGGGCGAAGCCTGCCGCGAGTGCCAGAACTTCACGCTCGTGCGCAACGGCACCTGCCTGAAATGCGACACCTGCGGCTCGACGAGCGGCTGCAGCTGATCGGCAAGGGGCGGCCCTTCGGCCGCCCCTCTCTCTTCGGCGGCGGAATTCGATCTTTGCGACTGGCCGCCCCACGACTCGGGCCGATCCACCGGGCGCCAGAAGGCCCGCTTCTTGGCGGAGCCCCGCGCAAAGTCGGACGTCTCATCACTGAGACCGTCACAAGACCTCTCGTTCGTTGCGACGCTGGTGATCGGCCGGCGACCTTGGACCGGGACCGCATTGGCAGGCCGTCGCGGCCCGGTCATGAAGCGCCCGAGACAGGCTATTTCACAACCTCACACGGCCGCTTCCATCTTTGGAATCCGTGACAAAGCGCGCTCCGGGCTTCATTCCCGCACACGAATCACGACACACTTGCCGATACACGCGAGCGCATGGCGCCAGCGTACCACACATCACCGCGCGCTAACGATGATCGATGGCGCGCGACGACGTTGGAGATCAGATGCGAACGCTTCATAACCACCTCGGCGACGATGAGGTTCCCGCCGCCGCGCTGCTGCTCGCCGATCACCTCGATGCGGCGCTCGCCGCCGCCGAGGACCTCGAGGCGACGCCGGCGGCCTGGCCGCAGCCCGGAACGATCGACGATATTTCCGAACGCCGCGCCGCCGAGCGCCGCGTGATCGAGCGCGTGCGCGCGTTCGAAGCCGTTCTCATCGGCCGCGTGCTGCGCGCCCGCCAGCGCGCTCACGAACTCGCCCGCGAGGAGGCCATCTTCGCCAGTCTCGCGCGTCTGTTCGTCGGCGGCACCGCACCACTTGCGGACGCCGTGACTGAACTCGGCGACGCCAGCCATGCCGATTTCGCCACCGGCGACTGCCTTGTCGCCTATCTGCGCCGGCGCGGCGTGATCGATGCGGAAGCCTGCGGCATGCCCGAGGGAAAAGCGCTGACGATCGACGCGGATTTTCTTGTTGCCGGGCGTGTCCCGCTCGGTCCGCTCGTCGATATGATCGTGGCGCTGATCGACGCGCTCGAAGCGGAGTACGACCTCTATTGCGAGGCAGAAGAAGACGAAGCTGGCGAGGCCGCGGTTGCGGCCAGCGTAGCGCCGGACGCCGCGAGCTCTGGCGAGGACCGCGAGGCGACCGGCCAGCACGACGACGACGGTGTCGCCACGAGTGAACGCCACGTCCGCGAACTCGATGCGGCGCCGCCACCGGCCGGTGTCCGCCTCAGCTGACGATCCCCGGGCGCCCCCCCCCCTCGCCCGTGACGCTCACGCCGGGCGCGGCTCCATCAAACCCTGACGTGCAATTTCGTCGGCCAGCTCGCGCGTGACAGCGTCGAGATGTGGCTCGTCACGCGAGCGCAGGACGATCTGAACCTGCGGGCGGCCATCGCGGAAGTGCGGGTAGCTGCCCATCGGAACGCCCGGATAACGGAGCTGGTGCGCCGCCAGGATCTCGGCGATGTCGCCTTCCGGGCGGTCGATGTCGATACTCCGCGCGATCATCGGCCGGCCGCGCCGCAACTGCGGCGTCACGTCGGTGAGCATCGCCTCCATGATGTTCGGAACGCCGGCCATGACGATCACGTTGCCGATGACGAAACCGGGGGCAGCCGAGACCGCGTTTCGCACCAGCATGCCCCCCTGCGGAATGCGCGCCATGCGCCGGCGCGGCTCCGTCATCGGCACGCCGCGGCGCGCGGCATGGGCCGCGATCAGCTCGAGCGCTTCCTGGTGCATCAGCAGCGGCACGCCGAATGCGGCGGCGATGGCATCGGCCGTGATGTCGTCGTGCGTCGGCCCGATGCCCCCCGTCGTCAGCACGTAGTCGTAGCGGGCACGCAGCGCGTTCAACGCCTCGATGATGTCCTCATGCCGGTCGCCGACGATCCGCGCCTCGCGCAGGTCGATCCCGATAGAGGTCAGATGTTCGGCGATGGTGCCGATGTTGCGGTCCTTGGTCCGCCCGGACAGGATTTCGTCGCCGATCACCAGAACGGCCGCGGTGACGACGGCAGTCTCGGCCCTGGCAGTCTCCGCTCTGGCCGTCTCGGGGCCGGCCGCTTCCCCCGAAGCCACGGTTTCGCTGGTCGTCATCGGCTGCCTACCCCTGATTGCGTCGCTCTGCGCCATTGTAACCAAACGCCATCGGCTTACGTAGCAGGCTTGACACTGGTTCGTTCAAGCTGAGCTGCAGCCCGCCCCCCACATGCTTCCCAACCGCCTTTTTGCAATCATGACCCGGATACTGGCAATCTGCGCCCTGGCCTCGGCCCCAAACGGACTTGGCGGGGGCGGCACCGCAGCGGCCGAAGCCCAAGCCTCGCTCGAAAAGATCGAGCGCGAGGTTGCGCGCGACTACCCTGCCATCGCCCACGTCGCCCCAGTGGAGCTCGAGGCCCAATTGGCGCATGCCGCGGGTGACGTGCTGCTGATCGACGCGCGCGGGGCGGGCGAAACCGACGTCAGCCGGCTCCCGGGCGCTGTACCGGTCGATCCCGACATTGCGACGGACGAGTTCGTCACGCGCTTCGCCGAGGCCGCGAAGGGCCGCGACGTGGTCATCTACTGCTCCGTCGGCGTGCGCAGCTCGAAGCTCGCAGCGCGCGTGCGAGATGCCATGGTCGCGCAGGGCGCTCGGCGCGTCGCCAATCTCCGCGGCGGCATTTTCGCCGTGCATAACGCCCACCGGAAACTGGTCGACTCTCTCGGCGAGACGGACTGGGTGCATCCCTACAGTTGGCGGTGGTCGCGCTATATCGAGCGCCGCGAGTTGACGCGATACGAGCCCCGCTCGCCTCTCGCCGGATCGCGCCCTGGTGACCCGGACGGCAAGTGAGGCCGCGGCGGACTTGAAGCCTCGTAACACCAGCGACTAGCATCGGCGCCATGCGATTCCCCTCTCCCCTGAAGCGCGGCCGTCTGGTGCGCCGCTACAAGAGGTTCCTGGCCGACGTCGTGCTCGACAGCGGCGAGGAGGTTACCTCGACCTGTCCGAACACAGGCTCCATGTTGGGCCTTACCGCCCCGGGCGCCACGGTCTGGCTGTCGGAAAGCGACAGCAAGACCCGCAAATACCGGCACACCTGGGAGATGATCGAGAACGACATGGGCAAGGGCCCCGTGCTCGTCGGGATCAACACGTCGCATCCCAACAAGATCGTAGCCGAGGCGATCCGCGCCGGAGAAATCGCCACGCTCGGCGGTTACGAGCGATTGAAGCCCGAGCAGAAGTACGGCGCGGCGAGCCGGATCGACCTGCTGCTCGACGACGACGCCAAGGGCCGGGCCTACGTCGAGATCAAGAACGTCCACCTGATGCGCGAGGCGGGGCACGCCCAATTCCCCGATAGCGTCACCGAGCGTGGTGTGAAGCATCTGGCGGAGCTTTCGGCGATGGTCGCGGAGGGGCATCGCGCGGTGATGCTGTTCCTCGTCCAGCGCGGTGACGCCCGCTCCTTCAGCGTCGCCCGCGACATCGATCCGACCTACGGGCGGGCCCTCGACGCCGCGCTGAGTGCCGGAGTCGAGGCCATGGCCCTCAGATGCCGCCTTTCACCTGACGAAATCGTGATCGACGGCGAGATCGAGATGCGGGCCTGAGCCCGGCGCGGCGCGTAACGGCGCCGGCCCTCGCCCCGTACCACCGTCGAGAAACCCCGGCGCGGGCCGCCGCCGTTCCGTGCAGCGATGCGCGGAGCGCGCGTCGGCATCCAATCGCTCCGGGACACGTACATCTGCTGGAGTATCATGCAACCGCAAGCCTTCGTCCCGGCGACGAGGGTGGAGAGAGGATGCTTCAGGTCTCCGGCACAGGCACGCCTTCATCCGGTCGCGTGCCCGGTTATTCGGCCCGGTTTACTTGGACGGTAGATCGGATCGCTCTCTGGTGTTTCCCTCGATGCAGGACAAAGCCATGATGACACGCCGCACATTCGGACTGACGGCACTCGGTGCCGCTCTCGGCACGACCGCGCTCGCTGGCGCGAAGACCGCCGCCGCGGAGACGGCCGGAAAGGAGACGTTCAAAGTGAACAAGACGCCTGAGGAGTGGAAGAAGCAGCTCACCCCCATGCAGTACCAGGTGCTGCGCGAGCACGGGACCGAGCGCGCCGGCTCGAGCCCCCTCGACAAGACCTACTCACCCGGCACCTACCAGTGCGCCGGCTGCGAGCAGGCGCTGTACTCCTCGGACCACAAATTCGACAGTGGCACGGGCTGGCCGAGTTTTTTCCAGGCGATCGACGACAAGGCCGTCGGCACATCGGTGGACAAGAGCTGGTTCATGACGCGCACCGAGGTGCATTGCAGCCGCTGCGGCGGCCATCTTGGCCACGTCTTCAATGATGGGCCGCGTCCCACGGGCTTGCGCCACTGCATCAATGGTGTCGCGCTCAAGTTCGTGCCCAAGGCCACCGGCTGAACCTTGGCGGGAGGATTGCACGGATGACCGACCCGACCCTGACTTCGCCCCCCGGCGGCCGGCGGCGGCGCGTGGTGGTGGCTGCGATAGCGGCCACGACCATCGCCCTGCTGGTCTCTCTTCTGCCGTCGCTGCAACCGGCGAGCACGGCGGCCGAAATGCCAAACGACGCCAAGCCTCTTCCCGCGAATGCGGCAGTCGCTACGTTCGCTGCCGGATGCTTCTGGTGCGTCGAGAGTGATTTCGACAAGGTCGAGGGCGTCATCTCGACGACCTCGGGCTACACGGGAGGGCGCACGCCGAACCCGGATTACGACAGCGTTTCAACCGGCCGAACCGGCCATACCGAGGCGTTGCAGGTGGTCTACGATCCAGCGAAGGTCAGCTACGAAGGGTTGCTCGCCACCTTCTGGCACAACGTCGATCCCGTCGACGGTGGCGGACAGTTCTGCGACCGCGGCAATCAGTATCGGCCCGCAGTCTTCGTCCACACCCCCGAGCAGCGCAAGCTCGCGGAGGCAAGCCGAACGGCGCTCGAGAAGAGCGGCCGTTTCGGGCGGCCGATCGTCGTGCCCATCCTCGATGCCGCGAAGTTCACCCCCGCCGAGCCCGAGCACCAGGACTTCCACCACAAGAACCCGATCCGGTACGCGATCTACCGGCACGGTTGCGGGCGCGACCAGCGCCTGCGGCAACTGTGGATCAACCGGCCGAGCGGCTGAGTCACCCACCGCCGAACGCGCGATTGACTGAAAGGTCAGTCGCGCCCTTCCGGCTCGCGCAAGGCCGCGGCAAGGCGCGAGGCGATCTCCTCGGCGCGCCCTCGCACGGCGCGCTCGACGAGTTCGCGACCGTGCTCACGGACCAATCCCGCCGCATGCAATTGCGTCAGGCCGGATATCGAGGTCCCGAGCGTCGTCGTCACGTAGTGGCATTGATCGCCGTCGGCGCCATCGCAGCCGAGCGTCTTGTGCGGGCACTTCTGCGACATCTTCGGACATTGCTCGAGCGCCATCGCCGCTCCTCCCATCGACTACGACATGGTTCCGTCACGACATCCATTTGAGTAGCGCTGCGAAGAACACCACCGCGGCGCCGAGAAATGCAGCCCAGCGCTCTTGCAGCGATCTCTCACCATCGGCCACCGCCTGCAGTTCCTTGATGTAGACGTCCGGCAGGGGCAGCCCCGCCCACGCGGCCTGGAGCACATCCCGCCCGATCTTCGGTATCGACGGTTTTACGAACGTGAAGATCGCCAGCGTGAACGTCACGATGACGGCGATGAGATCGTTGCGTACTGCCGCTGGCGCAAACGATGCGACGGCCAGGATCACCAGCATGAAGGCAACCGTTCCGATCAGAGTGCGGTGACGGTTCTTCTGCTCGAACAGCTCGATCGCCACCGCGATGCGCTGCACCGCCTCGTCTGGGGGCGCAAGAGGGCGCAGGATCGCTCTCACACACGCTTCGATCATATCGCGTACCGATGACATGAAGATTGAAACCGATCGATGAAATGCCTCTTCAATACCCTCCAACCTCACCACGGCCGTCGGTCGCCCGCAAATCAAAAAACGGCCGGGGTGCGCAAACGCATCCCGGCCGCCAAGCGCAATTGCCGCGAACTCAGGCGGCGGCCGGCTTGTGCTGCGAGAGCACATGATCCGCGAGCTTGCCCGTCAATTCGGCGAGATGATCGAAACGCGCGGTGAAGGTGCCGACACCCGCTGTCGCCGAACGCACTTCGACGATCAGATCATCCATCTCCGCCGCCGGGATGTGTGCCTTGACGATATCCCAGCCCGGCCATCCATCGCGACCGTCGAACCCGAGGATCTGTCCGCGACGCTGCGGGATCATACCGTTGATACGCGCGGTCGCGTCGGATGGGATGGCGATGTCGACCGACATGATCGGTTCGAGCAGCACCGGATGGCAGCTTGGCATGCCCTCGCTCATGGCGAGGCGCGCGGCCTGCCGGAACGCCATGTCCGAGCTGTCGACGGTGTGGAACGAACCATCCTTCAGCGTCACCGCGATGTCGACGACGGGAAAGCCGAGCGGGCCTGCTCGCATGTAGTCGCGAACGCCATGCTCGACGGACTGGATGTACGGGCGCGGGATGGCGCCACCGGTGATCGTCTCGCTGAACTCGAAGCCCGTGCCACGCGGCAGCGGCCCGATATCGACCAGCACGTCGCCGAACTGGCCATGGCCGCCCGACTGCTTCTTGTGGCGGCCGCGCACTTCGACCAGTTTGCGGATCGTCTCCTTGTAGGGCACGTGCCGGCGCTCGCGCACCACGGGCACGGCGAATTTTCGCTCAAGCCGTTCGATGGCGACGCGCATGTGCATCTCGCCTTGCCCGAGCAGCAGCATCTGGTGCGTTTCCTGATCGTGCACGAAGACCAGTGATGGGTCCTCCTCGACGAGCTTCGCCAGCGCCGCGGAAAGTTTCACCTCGTCCTTGCGGTCCTTGAGGCCGAGGCCAACACCGAACACCGGCTCCATCGGCGGCGGCACGTCGATCTGTGCGACGGCGTGCTTGCCGGACGTCACCGTTTCGCCCGAGCGGATCGTTTCGAGCCGGCCGAACGCGACCGTCTCGCCGGCCGTCGCGCCGTTGCGCTTGCGCGCGTCCTCGCCGTGCATCGTGAACACGCCCGAGACACGCTCCTCGTGACCGTCCGCGCCGATGATGGTGGCGCCGTCGTCGATGTGCCCCGTCAATACGCGGGCCAGCGAAAGCTTGCCGCCGTGGTTGGTGTGGATCGTCTTGTAGACAAAAGCGACGCCTTCGCCGCTGACGCCCAGCCGCTCAGCCACGCGGTCCACAGCGGGTGCCTCGTGACGCAGCGCCTTGAGCAGCCGCGAAATGCCGTGGCCACGTGCCGCCGAGCCGATCAGCACCGGGCAAATGAGCCCCTCGGCCAGCTCTCGCGTGAGATCGTCGAAGACGCGATCCTTCGGCGGCTCGATCTCGGTCAGCAGTTGCTCCATCAGCTCGTCGTCGTAATCGGCGAGCTGCTCGAGCATGTGGAAACGCGCGTCCTTCTCGCGTCCCGCCACGTCGCCCGGCAGCGGCACGATCTCCGACACGGCATGCTCGCGGTAGACGTAGGCGCGCTCGGAGGCGAGGTCGACGAAGCCGGTTGCGACACCGTTCTGCCAGATCGGAATCTGTCGCAGCACCAGCGGACGCCGGCTTGCCGGTTGCAGCATCGGCACGATCTCGCGCACGGGCGTATCGGAAACGTCGATCTTGTTGAGGAACAGGAGGTGGGGAATGCCGCGATCCTCGAGCTGCTTCATGATGAGCTGGAGTGCAGGAACGCGGCGGCTGTCGGGCTCGCAGACGACGATGGCGAGATCACAGATGGAGAGCGCGAGCGCGCCTTCGTGCTGGAATTCGACCGAGCCTGGGCAATCGATGAACGTGTACGTGTCGCCGAGGTACTCGGCGCTCGCGGCGTTGAGTGACACGCTCATGCCATGGGCGCGGGCCTCGGGGCTCTGGTCTCCGACGCTGTTGCCATCGGTCACGCTACCGGCCCGCTGAATTGCTCCGCACCGCTCGAGTATCGCCTCGAGGAGCGTCGTCTTGCCTGAGAGATAGGGTCCAATGAGTGCAATGGCGCGAGCCCCGCGGCCCGCGCCACCTGCCGATCTTCCGTCACCACTGCCGCTGGCTTGTTTGTCTGGCATGACGTCGTCCTCCTTTTTTGCGGCCCTGGGCGTCCGGCGCCGATCGACCGCCCGGCCGTTCTTGTCCCGATTGGCAAGCTCCGCCTCGCCGCAAATGGGCGCGGCGCGAGCATCGGCATCGTCTTCGAAGGAAGATCCAGAGGGCAACGCGCCGCCCGGACCTGCCGGCGGACTACCCGCGCGTCGACACGCGACCACGCCCTCCACGAGCAACCCCACGGATTGCGAGGGGTGCGTAGCGCGATCATGTTCGCGCCGTCCCGATACCCGCGCAAGGGCCTCGATCAATGCTGCACGCGCGTTCGGCGACACCGCATTGCACACGCTGCAGACGGACCGGGCCACCCGTCACAATCCGCGAAGGCATTGGCTCACGCCCGGAACCGCCCCCGGAGAGCCACGTTGTACAGACGTCGGCACGTCTTTGTGCGCTGCAACATAGACTTGAGAATTACTCGCAACCGCGAGGTCCTTCAAAATCTCGTCGAGTACAACGGAAAAATTACTTGACCTGCGACAAAGTTACATCATCATGGAATCGGGCGCTCAGAAAGCCCCGCCACGATACCGAATAGGAGCGGCTCGCCCTCGTGGTGGCGGGTAATGGACGAGTAAGGGGCGACAAGCCCCAAGTGCGAGAGGCGTAGATCATGAGAATGAAATCGCTGATGACCGTCGCCGAGGCTGCGGGCTACGCCATGGCCTCCTACGAGATCGATCCGGTCGATGAGGTCGTGGACGAGCCGCGCGCCGTGCCGCCGCTGCCGGATGCGATTGCTGCGCACCACCACGCGAACGCGCTCGTGCCCGTGGCGCGCCCCGCCATCCAGAAATCCCTGACGGAGTCGCTGCTTCGTAGCTGCATGAGCTTCAGCGGCCTGCTGACCCGCCGCGCCGCAGCCTGAGATAGCGTACATCCCCCGACCGGGAGCGAGCCCGTCAGCACCTCCGGGTGCAGACGGGCTTTCAGTTTGCCCTGCCGCCGCCCCCATCTCGCCCCGGCGCCACACCTTCGCGTGCTTATCTCGCTTTCGATGACAGCACTGCGCGGTCTCATCTCGAACGACCGGCCGCTGGACGCTGGTGAAGCGAACAAGCAACACAAAGTTCGTGTCGCCAGCTCCAACAATTCGTGATCGGCGCAGGACATATTCCTGCCACCGCCCCTGTCGAACCTCCTGCGGAATCAACATTCAGGAGTTGCCGATGCTTCGCGCTGCCGTACTCGCCATTGCCATCTCCGCGCTCGCCGGAATGACGTTCACGGGCGCCAGTGCCCAGAACCTCGAAGCGATCAAGGCACGCAAGGCCCTGCTCAAAGAGATGGCTGACGCGACCAAGAAGCCTGGCGCGATGATGAAGCAGGAGACCCCGTTCGATCCCGCTCCGGTCAAGGCGGCGCTGGCCAAGTTCCAGGCCAACGCTCCGAAGATCGCAGCTCTCTTCCCGGACGATTCCAAGACCGGCGGAGAGACCGAGGCCCTCCCCTCGATCTGGGAAAAGAAGGCCGACTTCACCGAGCGTTTCGAGAAGCTGGCGGCGGCCGCGAAGGCGGCGGAAACGTCCATTACGGACGAATTCTCGTTCCAGGAGGAATGGCCGAAGGTCGTCGGCAATTGCGGCGGATGCCACAAGCAGTACCGCAAGGACAAGTGAACACGGGCGAACCTCGCCGCTCTGCCCTTACCTGCCCGCCCCCCCCATGGCCCCTGCCGCTCCCCGCGGCAGGGGTTCTCTAAAGTGGCCTACCCCTTCACCCAATCGGCGCAGCGCGGCGGCTCGCCGGAGGTGCCCCAGGGCATGATCGGAACCGTCGAGGTCGAGTTCTCGGGGCTGCCCTCGATCAGCTTGTCCGTGTAGGTCACGTAGACCAGGACGTTGCGCTTGGTATCGCAACCGCGAACGATGCGCATCTTCTTGAACAGGATCGAGCGCCGCTGCCGGAACGCCTCGTCCCCCTGCTCGAATTTTTCCTTGAATGTGACGGGCCCGACCTGCCGGCAGGCGAGCGAGGCGTTCGAGAGCTCCTCCGCCAATCCTAGCCAGCCCGTCCACCCGCCCTTCTCCGGCACGGTGAAGTGGCACGTCACGCCTGCCACCAAAGGGTCGTCGATGGCATAAGTCGCGAGCTTGTGGTCCGGCGACAGGAACTTCCAGACGGTCGTCTTGCGGAAGATGAGATCGGGATCGTCCTCCGCGCGCGCGGCGAGCGGCAGCAAGCTGGCCACGCCTGCAAAAAGTGCGAGTAGCGCCGCGCCACGGCCCGTTGTTGCACGCTTTGCCATGTTCCTCTTGCCTCTCACGCTCTGTCGAGCTTCACGCTCGGCCAACCCGCGCCACCACCGCCCCTCTCGAGGGGCCCGCCCGCGGACTGAGCAAGATGGTGAGCGCGAACCGCTTTGCAAGCGGCGGGCCCGTGTTTGCAAGCGGCGGGCCGGTGTTTGCAAGCGGCGGGCCCGTCGTGGGGACGACCTACTCCGCCGCCTGCTCCGTCATGTCGGCTGCCAGGAACCCACCGGACTGCCGCGCCCACAGATCCGCGTAGAGCCCGCCACGCCGCAACAGCTCCGCGTGTGATCCCTCCTCGACGATCGCGCCCTTGTCCATGATGATCAGTCGATCCATGGCCGCGATGGTCGAGAGCCGATGCGCGATGGCGATCACGGTCTTGCCGGCCATCAGGTTGACGAGCTGCTCCTGGATCGCGGCCTCCACCTCGCTGTCGAGCGCGCTCGTCGCCTCGTCGAGCACCAGGATCGGCGCGTCCTTCAGCAGCACGCGGGCAATGGCGATACGCTGGCGCTGTCCACCCGACAGCTTCACGCCGCGCTCGCCCACATGGGCGTCGTAGCCGGTGCGCCCCTTCTGATCGACCAGCCCGGTGATGAACTGATGAGCGTGGGCCCGCTTCGCCGCCTCGATCGCCTGCTCGCGCGTCGCGTCGGGCCGGCCATAGACGATGTTCTCCAGCACCGAGCGATGCAGCAGCGACGTGTCCTGCGTCACCATACCGATGGCAGCACGCAGACTGTCCTGCCTGACGCCAGCGATGTCCTGGCCATCGATCGCGATACGTCCCGCCTCGAGATCGTAGAAGCGCAGCAGAACGTTGA
>CALMPK010000355.1 GCA_937873575.1 uncultured Hyphomicrobiaceae bacterium | reverse complement strand
AATCGTCAGAACACAAGGGAGCCTCATCGTGAAAGTGATGATCCGGAAGGTGGCCGCGGGCTATTCGGTCTACGTGCCGAAGAAGGACCTCGAAGAGGCCGTCGTCGAAACCGAGAAGCCCAACCTCTGGGGCGGCTGGGTGCTTCTCAAGAACGGTTGGAAGCTCGAGCTGCCGGAGATGGCGGCGGACACGCGCCTGCCTATCACGGTGGAAGCGCGCAAGCTTGCCGATGCGGCGTGATCCAGCGACGCGAGCCGTTCGGGCGCGCATGAACGAAAGGAATGCGACATGACGGGTGCCTTGCGATTGGCAGAAACGCTCGACCCGCCGGCCGAGGCTCAAAGACGGCTGCGTCAGATCGCGGTGGAAATCGGCAATGGCCGCATCATCCCCTATCTCGGCCCCGGTGTACTCGAAGCAGGCCCGGCGACAGCCGTGCCGACAACACACATCGCGCTGGCGATGGCGCTGCACGAGCGGGCTCCGGTCGGGGCGAAACTGCGCGGCAATATGTGGGGAACAGCGCAGTTCATCGAGCAGCGGCGTCACCGCAAGACGCTCGTGGCGTTTCTCGCCGACATCTTCAAGGTTCCGGTCGAACCCGGCCCCCTCCACGCCTGGCTTGCCGGACAGAACATACCGCTGATCGTCGACACCTGGTATGACGCGGCGCTGTCACGCGCGCTCGCAAGCGCGGGCCGGAGTGATTTCGTGGAGGTGCAAGGCGTCACGCGCGCACTCGAGACGCGCGATGTATGGACCAAGTGCTATGCGGCGGACGGGCACGAGATCACGCCCGACGAAGCCGGCGGCGCTGGCACGGTGATCTACAAGCCGCACGGATCGGTTTCGCCTGCGAGAAACTTCCTCGTCGCAGACAGCGACTACGTGGAAGTTCTCACCGAGATCGATATCCAATCGCCAATACCCGACGTGGTGAAGGAGCGGCGCGCGGGGCGTGGATTCCTGTTCGTCGGCTGTCGCTTCGACGACCAGATGCTGCGCACGTACGCCCGCCAGATCATGAAGCGGTCCGGAGGCGCGAGCTACGCCGTCATGGATTTCGAACCGACGCGCATGGAAGAACGCTTCTTCGCCGAGCAGGGCATCGAGCCGCTCGTCTGCGCCCTGCCCGAAGCCATTGCGGCGTTGACATCCGTTTGAACACGCCTTCGTTTTCGAATTCGGCGCGGCTCCTCCGGGACGTCGCGCCGTTTTCGTTTGCGAGTGCGTGCGCTCTGTTGGCGTTGGCACGTGCCTGTCGGCAAATGTCGAATTCCCCACATCGCGTCGGACGTATCCGAGTCTCGTTGGATTTGCAGAAAATGGCGCGAAATCAGTGAAATAAACAACGACCCGCGAGTTGGCACGACGGTTGCGAATACCCTTTTCACGGCAGGTCCGTCGGACCGTCGCCGACGGATTACGACAGGCACAAGCGCAATCGAAAGGGTAGGCAAATGGGCTCTCTGCGCCAGATCGCATTCTACGGCAAGGGTGGAATCGGCAAGTCCACCACATCGCAAAACACGCTCGCGGCACTCGTCGACCTCGGTCAGAAGATTCTCATCGTTGGATGCGACCCGAAGGCCGACTCGACCCGCCTCATCCTCAACGCCAAGGCGCAGGACACCGTTCTGCATCTCGCCGCCGAGGAAGGCTCTGTCGAGGACCTCGAACTCGAGCAGGTTTTGAAGATCGGCTACAAGGGCATCAAGTGCGTCGAGTCCGGTGGTCCTGAGCCGGGCGTCGGCTGCGCCGGCCGTGGCGTCATCACCTCGATCAACTTCCTCGAAGAGAACGGCGCCTACGACGACGTCGACTACGTCTCCTATGACGTTCTCGGCGACGTTGTCTGCGGCGGCTTCGCCATGCCGATCCGCGAGAACAAGGCCCAGGAAATCTACATCGTCATGTCCGGTGAGATGATGGCGCTCTATGCCGCCAACAATATCGCCAAGGGCATTCTGAAGTATGCCCACTCCGGCGGCGTGCGCCTCGGTGGCCTGATCTGCAACGAGCGCCAGACCGACCGTGAGCTCGATCTCGCCGAGGCCCTGGCCGCACGTCTCAACTCCAAGCTGATCCACTTCGTGCCGCGCGACAACATCGTGCAGCATGCCGAGCTGCGCAAGCAGACGGTGATCCAGTACGCGCCCGACAGCCAGCAGGCGCAGGAGTATCGCAAGCTCGCCGAAAAGATCCATGCGAATTCCGGCAAGGGCACCATCCCGACGCCGATCACGATGGAGGAGCTCGAGGACATGCTGCTCGACTTCGGCATCATGAAGAGCGACGAGCAGGCGCTCGCCGAGCTTCAGGCCAAAGAGGCAGCCAAGGCGGCGGCCGCCGGCCGTTGATCGAAGGAACCCGCGCCGATCCGCAGCCTTGAACTCGGTCGTCGGCGCACCCCTTTGACCATTGCCATCGAGGAGCATGGACATGGACGACTATACGAATACACCGGAATTCAATGAAAAGCTGATCGAGGAAGTCCTTTCGGCTTATCCCGACAAAGCCGCCAAGCGCCGCAAGAAGCATCTCGACGTCGCCACCGACAAGGGCACCGACGAGAACGGAAACGCCCTGAGCGAATGCGACGTGAAGTCGAACATCAAGTCGATCCCCGGCGTGATGACCGTTCGCGGCTGCGCCTACGCCGGCTCCAAGGGTGTCGTGTGGGGACCGGTCAAGGACATGGTGCACATCAGCCATGGCCCGGTCGGTTGCGGACAATACTCGTGGTCGCAGCGGCGCAACTACTACATCGGCAAGACCGGTATCGACAGCTTCGTGACGATGCAGTTCACCTCCGACTTCCAGGAGAAGGACATCGTCTTCGGCGGCGACAAGAAGCTCGAGAAGATCATCGACGAGATCAACGATCTGTTCCCTCTGGCGAATGGCATCACCATTCAGTCGGAGTGCCCGATCGGCCTCATCGGCGACGACATCGAGGCGGTGTCCCGCAAGAAGAACAAGGAGACCGGCAAGACCATCGTGCCGGTGCGGTGCGAGGGCTTCCGTGGTGTCTCCCAGTCGCTCGGCCATCACATCGCCAACGACGCGATCCGTGACTGGGTGTTCGACAAGCGCGATACCGGCTACGAGGCGGGCCCCTACGACGTCAACGTGATCGGCGACTACAACATCGGCGGTGACGCCTGGTCGTCGCGCATCTTGCTCGAAGAGATGGGGCTCAACGTGGTCGGCAACTGGTCCGGCGACGCGACCCTCACCGAGATCGAACGCGCGCCGAAGGCCAAGCTCAATCTCATCCACTGCTATCGGTCGATGAACTACATCTGCCGTCACATGGAAGAGAAGTACGGCATGCCGTGGGAGGAGTACAATTTCTTCGGCCCGTCGCAGATCGCTCTGTCGTTGCGCAAGATCGCCGCGCACTTCGACGACAAGATCAAGGAGGGTGCCGAGCGCGTGATCGCCAAGTACCAGACACTGGTCGACGAGATCGTCGCGAAGTACCGCCCGCGCCTCGAGGGCAAGACTGTCATGCTGTACGTCGGCGGACTTCGCCCGCGTCACGTGGTCAATGCCTACGAGGATCTGGGCATGATCATCACGGGCACCGGCTACGAGTTCGGCCACGGCGACGACTATCAGCGCACCGGTCATTACGTGAAGGGCGGCACGCTGATTTACGACGACGCGACCGGCTACGAGCTCGAGAAGTTCATCGAAAAGAAGCGTCCGGACCTCGTCGGATCGGGCATCAAGGAGAAGTACCCGGTGCAGAAGATGGGCATTCCGTTCCGTCAGATGCACTCGTGGGACTACTCCGGTCCCTACCACGGCTACGACGGCTTCGCGATCTTCGCGCGCGACATGGACCTCGCGATCAACAATCCCGTCTGGGACATGTTCGACGCGCCCTGGAAGAAGGCCGCCTGAGCCGCATGGTGCCGGCCATCGGCCGGCACCACGACTTGAATGAACCCAATGCTGTCACTCCCACAAGGCGCGTCCCGTATGGCGGACGGCCAACGATGGAGAATTGTCATGCCTCAATCAGCCGAAAAGGTGCTCGACCACCGGCCGCTGTTCCGTCAGCCCGAATACGTCGAGATGTTGAAGAACAAGAAGGAAAAGTACGAGGGCGGCCATCCGGACGCCAAGGTCGAGCAGGTGTCCGATTGGACGAAAACCTGGGAGTACCGCGAGAAGAACCTCGCGCGTGAAGCGCTGTGCGTGAATCCGGCCAAGGCGTGCCAGCCGCTCGGCGCGGTCTTCGCCGCGGCCGGCTTCGAGCGCACCATGAGCTTCGTGCACGGCTCGCAGGGCTGCGTCGCCTACTACCGCTCGCACCTGTCACGCCACTTCAAGGAGCCCTGCTCCGCCGTGTCGTCCTCCATGACCGAGGACGCAGCGGTGTTCGGCGGCCTCAACAACATGGTGGACGGCCTCGCCAACACCAAGGCGCTCTACGATCCCAAGATGATCGCGGTGTCGACGACCTGCATGGCGGAAGTTATCGGCGACGACCTGCACTCGTTCATCGAGCAGGCCAAGGGCAAGGGCTCGGTCCCGCAGGACTCCGACGTTCCGTGCGCGCATCCGCCGGCGTTCGTCGGAAGCCACGTCAACGGCTACCACAACATGACCAAGGGCACCATCGAGCATTTCTGGAAGGGCAAGACCGCCACACCCGGGACCAAGCTCAACATCATTCCGGGCTTCGACGGCTATTGCGTCGGCAACAACCGCGAGCTGAAGCGCATCCTCGACCTGATGGGCGTCGAATACACCTTCATCTCCGATGCCGCCGACAACTTCGATACGCCTTCGGACGGCGAGTATCGCATGTACGACGGTGGCACCACGCTCGACGAGATCAAGAGCGGGCTCGACGCCAAGGCGACGCTCTCGCTTCAAACCTACTGCACGCCGAAGACGATGGAGTACATCGCTACCTTCGGCCAGCAGACCGTATCGTTCCACTATCCGATGGGCGTCAAAGCCACCGATGAGCTGCTGATGAAGATCTCGGAGCTGACCGGCAAGGACATCCCCGAGGCGCTGCGTCTCGAGCGCGGCCGTCTGATCGACGCGATGGCGGACAGCCAGTCGTGGTTGCATGGCCAGAAGTATGCGATCTACGGCGATCCGGACTTCGTCTATGCCATGGCGCGTTTCGTCATGGAGACGGGTGGCGAGCCGACGCACTGCCTCGCGACGAATGGTACCAAGGAATGGGACGCGCAGATGAAGGCGCTGCTCGCTTCCTCGCCGTTCGGCAAGGGCTGCCAGGTGTGGGCCGGCAAGGATCTCTGGCACCTGCGTTCGCTGTTGGCGACGGAGCCGACTGATTTCATCATCGGCAACTCGTACGGCAAGTACCTCGAGCGCGACCTCAAGATCCCGCTCATCCGTCTGACCTTCCCGGTCTTCGACCGCCATCATCACCATCGCTTCCCGACCATGGGCTATCAGGGCGCGCTGCGCGTGCTGGTGACTCTGCTCGACAAGATCATGGACACGATGGACATCGACACGAACGAGCCGGGTGTATCCGACTACTCGTTCGATCTCACTCGATGACGCATAGGCTCTCCCTGCCCGTGCAGGGAGAGCCGACCTCCGTGATGCGGGAGACGGGCCATGTTGAAGGACAAGATTGCTCACGTCTTCGAGGAGCCCGCCTGTGACAAGAACCAGGCCAAGGGCGAGAAGGAACGCAAGAAGGGCTGCTCCAAGCCGTTGACGCCGGGCGCTGCCGCTGGTGGGTGCGCGTTCGACGGCGCCAAGATTGCGCTGCAACCCATCACCGATGTCGCGCACCTCATCCATGCGCCGCTCGCGTGCGAAGGCAACTCGTGGGACAATCGGGGCGCCGCTTCTTCGGGGCCGGACCTGTGGCGCACGAGCTTCACGACGGACCTGTCCGAACTCGATATCGTGATGGGACGCGGTGAGAAGAAGCTCCTGAAGGCGATCCGCGAGATCGCCGAGCGCTACGCGCCGCCCGCAATTTTCGTCTACTCGACGTGTGTCACCGCCCTCATCGGCGATGATGTCGAAGCGGTCTGCCGGCATGCCGCCGAGACGCTCGGCCTTCCTGTCGTCCCCGTGAATGCTCCAGGGTTCGTCGGTTCCAAGAACCTCGGCAACAAGCTTGCCGGAGAGGCGCTGATGGACCACGTCATCGGCACACTCGAACCCGACGACGCAGGACCGACCGACATCAACGTGCTCGGTGAGTTCAATCTCTCCGGCGAGTTCTGGTTGGTGAAGCCGCTGTTCGAGAGGCTCGGCATCCGCATTCGGGCGAGTGTGCCCGGCGACGCGCGTTATGCCGACGTCGCGGCCGCGCATACGGCGCGCGTCAATATGATGGTCTGCTCGACCGCACTCATAAATCTCGCGCGCAAGATGGACGAGCGCTGGGGCATCCCGTTCTTCGAGGGTTCGTTCTACGGAATTACAGATACCTCGGAGGCCCTGCGCCAGACCGCGCGGCTGCTCGTCGAACGCGGTGCTCCGGACGATCTCGTTACTCGCTGCGAAGAGGTGATCGCAGAGGAGGAGGCGCGGGCATGGACGGCTCTCGCCCCGTATCGCGAACGGCTGGCCGGCAAGCGCGTTCTCCTCAATACCGGTGGCGTCAAGTCGTGGTCTGTCGTCTCCGCGTTGATGGAGATCGGCATGGAGATCGTCGGCACGTCGGTCAAGAAGTCGACGGACGAGGACAAGGAGCGGATCCGCGAGCTGCTGAAGAACGATCCGCACATGTTCGAGTCGATGGCGCCGCGCGATCTCTACCGGATGCTGGCCGACGGCGAGGCAGACATCATGTTGTCTGGTGGGCGCACGCAGTTCATCGCCTTGAAGGCCAAGACGCCCTGGCTCGACATCAACCAGGAGCGCCATCACCCCTACGCTGGATACGACGGCATGGTGGAGCTGGTGCGCCAGATCGATCTGGCGATCTCCAATCCGGTATGGGCGACAGTGCGCGAGGCGGCGCCGTGGGATGCCGCGGGCCACTGCACCGGCACGCTGTTCGAGCCCGCTGCCGCAGCCGTTCACGAAGCCGAGCCAGACGTCTCGTTCGTCGCGCATACGCGCCGCAAGTTCGCGGCGACGGGCGCGGACGACATGGGCGAATGCTGAGGGAGGCGGACATGGCGAAAATCGTTTCTTCCGGCAAGGCCGCGGCGGTCAACCCGCTGAAGTCGTCGCAGCCACTGGGCGCTGCGTTTGCGTTCCTCGGCATCGAGGGATCGGTGCCCTTGTTTCACGGCAGCCAGGGGTGCACGTCGTTCGCCCTTGTGCTGTTCGTGCGCCATTTCAAGGAGACCATTCCGCTACAGACCACGGCGATGGACGAGGTCGCGACGATCCTCGGCGGGGCGGATCATCTCGAGGAAGCAATCCTGAACCTGAAGCAGAGAACGCAGCCTAAGCTCATAGGCGTGTGCACGACAGCGCTCGTCGAGACTCGCGGCGAGGATTTCGCCGGGGAACTCGCATCCATCAAGTCGCGTCGCGCGGCGGAGCTGGCCGGCACCGAGATCGTACTCGTGTCGACACCGGACTTCGACGGGGCCATCGAGGAAGGATGGACCAAGGCGGTATCGGCCTTGGTCGATAACCTCGCGGTGCCCGGCGAGCGCATTGCGCGACAATTGAACATTCTGCCGGGATCGTATCTCACCGTCGCGGATGTCGAGTTGCTGCGCGATACCTGCACAGCGTTCGGCCTCGATCCGATCATTCTGCCCGACATCTCTGGCTCTCTCGACGGCACCATCCCGGATAAATGGCTTCCGACAACGTATGGCGGTACGCCCGTCGCGCGTATCCGCGATTGCGGGCGCTCGGCGTTCACCATCGCTGTCGGTGAACACATGCGCCGCCCGGCGCAGATCATCCAGGAGCGCTGCGACGTGCCATTCATGGTGTTCGATCAGCTCACGGGGTTGAAGAGCATCGATCGCTTCATCGCCCTCCTCTCGGAGCTTTCTGGCCTGCCGGTTCCGGCGCAGATCCGTCGCCGCCGTAATCAGCTCACCGATGCGATGCTCGATGGGCACTTCTATTTCGCCGGCAAGAAGGTCGCGATCGGGGCGGAACCCGATCTGCTGCTCGGACTTTCAGCGTTCTTCGCTGGCCTCGGCGCCGAGGTGACTGCGGCGGTGACGACATCGGCGCATTCATCCATTCTCGATCGGGTGATCGCAGAGCGCGTCACCGTTGGTGATCTGCGGGATCTCGAAGACGAGGCCGCTGCGAAAGGCTGCGATCTCGTCGTGACGCACAGTCACGGGCGGCAGGCAGCAGAGCGGCTCGGGGTACCGCACATGCGCGTCGGCTTCCCGATCTTCGACCGGATCGGCAGTCAGTACCGGCGCACAATTCTCTACGAAGGGGCGCGCGATCTCATCTTCGAGGCTGCGAACATCTGGCAGAGCGCGCTGCATCGACCGACACCTGAGAGCCTCGATCCATTCCTCAAGCGATCACGGGAGGTGAGCGATGAACGTCCGTCGCCTGCAACTCATTGACGATCATTCCGTCGCTCCGGCAACGGGCCCGGCCATCCGCATCGCCATCGCGACGCAGGACATGAAGCGCCTCGATGCGCACTTCGGTTCCGCGCGTAAGTTCGCCGTGTTCGATGTCACCGCCGATGCCGCGTCGTTCATCGAGGCCGTAGGGTTCGACGATGTTTCCGACGAGGGCGGCAAGCACAAGGAAGAGGGCGACGATCGCATCACGCCGAAGGTCGATGCATTGAAGGGCGTGCATCTGCTGTTCGTGCGAGCGATCGGCGGGCCGGCCGCGGCGAAGGTCGTGCGGGCAGGGATGCACCCGATCAAGGTCGCCGACGTGCAGCCGATCGACGAAGTGATCGGCCGCGTCCAGACGATGCTCAAGGGCGTGCCGCCCCCCTGGCTGCGCAAAGTACTGGGGCAAGCCGGTTTGATATCGAAGCCGTCGTTCGCCGAGGAGGAAGTGCCATGACTGCCGCTGCTGATGTCAAGACGCCGGAAGCCGAGCAGGGAAGCATCGCGTCGCCGTTCGTCGCGACGCTGGTGCGCCTGGTGCGCGCCCAGGATGCCTATGGCGTGTGGGAGGGAACGAGCGACGTTGAGCTTCTGCAGCCGTACATCGTGACGAAGGAGCAGCGCAAGGCCCTGCCGCTGATGGCCGATCCCGATCCCGATGTGCTCTCGCGCCTCGAGCTCTTCTACAACGCGGTGTCTCTGTCGATCGAGCGGGAGACGGGGCTTGTCGCGAGCCCGATGATGAAGATGCACCACGAAGGCTTCGGCCGCGTGTTGCTCACGGCGGGGCGGCTCGTCGTCCTGTCGCGGCATCTGCGCGATGTCCACCGATTTGGCTTCGACAGCGTCGAGAAGCTCGCGGCCGAGGGCGGAAAGCTCGTCGCCGCGGGAGTCGAGGCGATCACCACGTATCCCGAAGTGGCCCGTGCCTGAGCAGGGAGTGATGAGCATGTCCGATATCGAATCCATCAAGGCCGAGTTGAAGAAGCTCTCGGCGCGCGCGACCACCGCGAAAATGAACCTGCACGATCTGGCCGAGGATCTGCCGATCAACTGGCAGGGGATCATGGGAACCGCGAAGGCGACCTTTGACGCCTATGCGGCGCTCGAAGCCGCGCGGGCCGAGCTGAAGAGGCTCGAGAGCGCCGATTTGCCAAAGCCGCATGCTGCGAGTTCGTGATCCGGGAGAGAACCATGGCAAATGCAACTCGGGACGGGACACCTTGGACACCGGTCTACTTGACCGCCATCAATGGTGACACCTGCATCGGCTGTGGCCGTTGCTACAAGGTTTGCTCGCGCGACGTCATGCACCTCTATGGCTTGGACGAGGATGGGAAGAACCTCGGCAAGGTGACAGAGGACGACGACGACGACTTCGACGGCGATCTCAACCGCAAGATCATGGTTCTCGACAACGCCGGCTCGTGCATCGGCTGCGGTGCGTGCGCACGCGTGTGTCCGAAGAACTGCCAGACCCTCACGCCAGCGGAAGCTCTCGAGGCCTGAAGGAGAACCGCACCATGCTCGAAAACACCGATCGCGGGTCAGTCAATCCGCAGCCTTTGTCATTCGTCGAGCATCCGATGATGACGACGGTTCTGGAACGCGCCGTATTGTGCTCCGTTCTGGAAAAGGGGCTTGGGGAGCGCGATCTGCGCGGTGGCACACTCGCGCGGCGCATCGGTGTTGGCGGCACGGCGCTCGGGGTTCTCCTTATGCTGTACGTCCCCGGGCATCCGGTGCTCGCTCCCGAAGACTACGTGCAAGAGGATGTGAGCGAGGAGCAGGCATGGGTGCGCGATCTGTTGCTGGCCTACGCTGCGCCTGACAGTGACACGTCGCGGATTCTCGCACACATCATCGCTCGGCGCTCCATGGAGGGCGGCCATCTTTGGGAAGATCTCGGACTTCCGGATCGGCCGATGCTGACCAGCACGATGCGTCAGTTCTTTCCCGATCTCGCCGCCCTCAACGTCGACAGCATGCGCTGGAAGCGTTTCTTCTTCCGGCAGTTGTGCGAAGCCGAGGGCATGGCGCACTGCACGTCGCCCACCTGCTGCACGTGCCCCGATGTCGAGCGCTGTTTCGAGCCCGGTTCCGTCGATGCGCTGATGGCTCGCGCCAAGACGGCGCCGGACTGATCGGGCCCGGCGCGTAAGTAGAAACGCGCGTAGATTGAGACCAGGCATGCATCGTCGCGGCGCGCGAGCGGCCGTCGCCGCTTGCCATCAGCCGAGCGGAATGGTGGCGCGGTGTATTCGATGGACGTACTTCAGTGGACCAAGCGCGACCATTCCGGCGTCAGCGAGATGGACGAAACGCACGCCGAGTTCATCGCCCTGATCAAGGCCATCGGTGGGCCCCGCGGCGCCGGTGATCTCAGGCATCTCCTGCGATCCCTCGTCGAGCACACCCGGGTGCACTTTGCGCTCGAGAGCGAGTTGATGCGTACATGTCGCTTCCCCGCCGCGCGCGAACATGAAGACGAGCATGCACGCGTGCTCGGCGACCTCGCGCGCTACGCGGCAATGGCTGACAGGGGTATGCCGGAGATGGCCAAGGCGTTCGTCTGCGAATACTTGCCGGCCTGGTTTCGCGGTCACGCCGCCACGATGGACTCGGCACTTGCGCGCTGTGTGAAAGATCAGCGAAAGCGGCGCTCGAAGTAATGTCGTGAAGCCGACCGTTGTCAGGAGCACGACAACCGGAGAAATAAAATAGGCAACGTTTTCCGGCAGTTTTTGCGTGGCACACGACTTGCTGATGTACCTCCGACAGCTTTCTCACCAAGTGGAGGACACCGAATGATCGCGCTCACTCCGAATGCCGCAGGCGCCGTCAAGAAGGCCATCGAGAAGTCAGGCAAGGCCGGAGCCGGCTTCCGCATCATGGTGGAGAATGGTGGCTGTTCCGGGTTCCGCTACAAGATCGGTCTCGATGTCCAGCCACGTCCCGACGACGCTGTCGTCGAAAGCAGCGGCGTGCAGATCTTCCTCGATCCAAGATCGGCCGAGATGCTCTCGGGTGTCACCGTCGATTTCGTCGAGGAACTCGGAAAGGCCGGCTTCTCGTTCGACAACCCGAACGCTTCGTCGAAGTGCAGTTGCGGCAAGTCGTTCTGCTGAGGGGAGCGCGACCATGTGGGACTATTCCGAGAAGGTGAAGGAATACTTCTTCGATCCGAAGAACGCCGGTGTGCTGGCTGATGCCAATGCGGTCGGCGAGGTGGGGGCTATCGCCTGCGGTGACGCCCTGAAGCTGATGCTGAAGGTGGATCCGGCGACGGAGCGCATCGAGGCGGCAACGTTCCAGACCTTCGGCTGCGGATCGGCGATCGCGTCGTCGGCGGCGTTGACGGAGCTCGTCATCGGCAAGACGATCGACGAAGCCCTGAAGCTGACCAACGCCGATATCGCCGATTTCCTCGGAGGCCTGCCGCCCGAAAAGATGCATTGCTCCGTCATGGGCTACGAAGCCCTGCAGGCGGCGGTGGCGAACTACCGCGGCGAGACGTGGAGCGACGATCACGAGGAAGGTGCGCTGATCTGCAAGTGCTTCGGCGTCGACGAGGGCATGCTTGAGACGGCCATTCGCGTCAACAAGCTGACGACGCTTGAGATGGTGACCTTCTACACGAAGGCCGGCGGAAGCTGCGCCACATGCGCGGATGGAATCGAATCCGTATTGGCCCGCGTCAACGCGGCAATGGTGGCAGAGGGCGCGCTCGATGCCGCCGCGGCGTTCGTCGCCGGAGGCGTTTCGGACACGAGCGGCGTCATCCGCAAGCCGCAGACCGGACGGGCGGGCGCGAAAGCGACCGTCGAGGTTTCCGACGACTTCATGCCCCTCGAGATCTTCAACGAGGAGGTCCGCACGGCGGCACCGAAACCCAAGCTGACGACGCTGCAGAAGATCCGGATCGTCGAGGAGGTCCTCGCCGAGGTGCGTCCGACGCTGCAACGCGACGGCGGAGATTGCGAGCTGATCGACGTCGATGGCGACAAGGTGATGCTCAAGCTGAAGGGCGCCTGCATCAACTGCCAGCTCGCCGCGATGACGGTCAACGGCGTGCAGGAGCTCCTGATGGAACGGAGCGGCCTGCCCTTGCGCGTCGTGCCCGTGCAGGCCGGCGCCCACTAGCCCTTTTCGTATCCCTGCGCGCCAAAGGCGCGGCCCTCTAGGAAGGAGGCTCGCATGTCCGTTCGCTCCGTCTACCTCGACAACAATGCGACCACCAAGGTGGATGCCCGCGTCGTGTCGGCGATGCTGCCGTACTTCACAGAACAGTTCGGGAATCCGTCGTCGATGCATGCGTTCGGCGCGAAAGTCGGCGGCGCTGTTCGCGATGCCCGGGGCAAGCTGCAGCAGCTACTTGGCGCGGAACACGATCACGAGGTCGTCTTCACATCTGGCGGGACGGAAAGCGACAACGCGGCACTGCTCTCGGCGCTCGAGGCGAGCCCGGGTCGTGACGAGATCATCACCAGCGCCGTCGAGCATCCGGCGATTCTAGCGATGTGCGAGCATCTCGAGAAATCGCGTGGCACCAAGGTGCACGTCGTCGGCGTCGACAGTCAGGGGCGGCTCGATCTCGAGGCCTACCGCAAGGCGTTGTCGGAAAAGACGGCGCTGGTTTCCATCATGTGGGCGAACAATGAAACCGGCACGATCAATCCCGTCGCCGAGCTGGCGGAACTCGCCAAGGAAGCAGGCGCGCTGTTCCATACCGATGCCGTGCAGGCGGTCGGCAAGGTTTCGATCGATCTGAAGTCGACGGAAATCGACATGCTCTCGTTGTCGGGACACAAGCTACATGGACCTAAGGGCATCGGTGCGCTCTATGTCCGTCGCGGCGTTCGATTCAAGTCGCTGCTCAAGGGCGGGCATCAGGAGCGTGGCCGGCGCGCGGGGACGGAGAATACGCCGGGCATCGTCGGCCTCGGCGTCGCCGCCGAGATCGCGTATGCCGAACTCGCGAAGGATATGGCCTATATCAGCGGTCTTCGCGACCGGCTCGAAAAAGGGCTTCTCCAGCGCATCGGCAAGTCGTTCGTCACGGGCGATCCCGCCAATCGGCTGCCGAATACCTCGAACATCGCGTTCGAGTTCATCGAGGGCGAAGCCATTCTGCTGTTGCTCAATCGTGCAGGCATCGCCGCGTCGTCGGGCTCGGCCTGCACGTCCGGCTCGCTCGAGCCGTCGCATGTGCTGCGGGCGATGGGCGTTCCCTATACGGCAGCGCACGGCGCCATTCGCTTCTCGTTCAGTCGCGACAACTCGACAGAGGACGTCGATCAGGTGCTGGAGGCGATGCCGGGCATCATCGAACGCCTGCGCGACCTATCTCCCTTCTGGACGGAAGGCGGCGCGAAGCCGTCGACCTTCCAGCCGACTTACGCCTGAGCAGGAGGCACCGATGTCCGTTGCCGGGGCACGCATCCATCTCAACGACACCACCCTGCGCGATGGTGAGCAGGCGCCGGGCGTCTCTTTCACCGTCGACGAGAAGCTGTCAATCGCCCGCGCGCTCGCGGATGCGGGGGTGGGCGAACTCGAGGCGGGCACGCCGGCGATGGGCGAGCAGGAGATCGAGTCCATTCGCGCGATCGTCGAAGCCGGCCTCGCGGCGCGGCCGATCGCATGGGGCCGCATGCGCGAGGGTGATGTCGATGCCGCCGCGAGGTCGGGCGTCGGCATGGTCAATCTGTCGGTGCCCGTGTCCGATATCCAACTCAAGGCCAAGCTCGGTGTGGGACGCGCGTGGGCGCTGGAGGCGATCCGCCGCGTCGTGCCTTACGCGCGCGACAAGGGGCTCGACGTTGCGGTCGGTGGCGAGGATTCCTCCCGCGCCGATCCCGAGTTCCTCTGCCGTGTCATCGAGACAGCGGAAAGCGTCGGTGCGCGCCGGTTCAGAATCGCCGATACGCTCGGTGTTCTCGATCCCTTCTCGACGTTCGCGCTGGTTGAGCGGTTGGTGGCTCGGAGCGGCATCGAGCTGGAAATCCACGCCCACGACGACCTCGGCCTCGCGACGGCGAACACGCTCGCGGCCCTGCGCGCTGGCGCGACGCACGCGAGCGTCACCGTCGTCGGGCTCGGGGAGCGTGCCGGCAATGCGCCTCTCGAGGAGATCGCAGTTGCCGCGGAGCGTATCTACGGCTTCAGGACGGGACTGGTGCAGTCCGCACTGCCGCATGTCGCGAGCATCGTCGCGACGGCTTCGGGACGATCGATCCCCGAGAGCAAGGCGATTGTCGGCGCAGCGGCGTTCATGCACGAGTCCGGCATTCACGTCGATGGTCTACTCAAGAGCCGCGATGCCTACGAGGCGTTCGATCCGCAACTTGTCGGCCGCCAGCACAGCATCGTTCTCGGCAAGCACTCTGGAACGAGTGCCCTCCGCAACGCGCTCGGCGAGCTCGGTATCGCGGTGGAGCCAGGCGAGGAAGCCGCGTTGCTGTCGAGCGTTCGCGCCGAGGCAGCGGAGACCAAGCGCTGCGTGCCGCCGCAACGCTTGCCGCTGCTGCTGCGGCTGGTGAAGTCCGGTTCCGCCGGCCCAATGCCGGCCAGCCCAAGCTGAGGTGCGACCATGTCTGAACACGACGGCTGCTCTATTCCTCCCGTCATTCCCTTCGCCAGCGACTCGAACGTGCTCGCCAAGCTCAAGGCGTGCGCCTCGGCCGAGGAGTTCTTCGTCGGGCTCGGAGTTCCGTTCGATCCCGCGAAGCTTTCGGTCGTTCGGCTGCATATCCTGAAGCGCATGGGCGAATACATCGGCGAGGAGGAACTGGACGGCCTCCCTGATCGCGTCGTCATCGCGCGTTGCCGGACATATCTCGAACGCGCCTATGAAGACTTCATGCAATCTGGACCGCTCGATCAGCGCGTGTTCAAAGTGCTGAAGAATGCGGTCGCGCCTGCCGCTGGCGGGTTCGTCGCGCTCGACGAGCTCGAGTGACGCGAAGCACGATTTCAGCACCGACGAACGACAACGCCACCGGTCGGGTTCGACCGGTGGCGTTGTCGTTCGAGCGGCCGCGCCGAACATGTCTGGTTTCTTACACGACGCGGTTGCGACGTATGTCGGTGGCGCCGGCGGAAACGCGAGAAGCCCCATAAGTATCGGTTTTGCAATGGCAATGCGGGTGTATCGCGCTGTGGCATGGGGTTTGCGAAGCTTATTCCCGAGAAGCAAGCGGAGGTCTATCGATGCACATTGTCGTCTGCCTCAAGCAGGTCCCGGATTCCGCGCAGATTCGCGTCCATCCCGTCACCAACACGATCATGCGGCAGGGTGTGCCGACGATCATCAATCCCTACGACCTGTTCGCGCTCGAGCAGGCATTGCAGCTTCGCGATCAGCATGGCGGCGAGGTGACGGTGCTGACCATGGGGCCGCCCATGGCCGAGGACAGTCTGCGCAAGGCGCTCACCTTCGGCGCCGATCGCGCGGTGCTTCTGACGGACCGGTTCTTCGCCGGCTCCGATACGCTGGCAACGTCGTTCGCGCTCGCCTCCGCGATCCAGAAGATCTCCGAGACGTGGGGCGCACCCGACATCGTGTTCACCGGCAAGCAGACGATCGACGGCGATACCGCGCAGGTTGGGCCGGGCGTCGCGCGTCGGCTCGAGCTCAATCAGCTCACCTACGTCGCGCGGATCTCGGAGATCGATTTCGCCGATCGGTCGGTCACCGTCGAGCGGCGCGCCGAAGGCGGTGTTCAGACGCTGAAGACGAACCTTCCATGCCTCGTCACCATGCTCGAAGGCACCAACACCATTCGCCGCGGCACGATGCAGGACGCGCTGAGGGCCGCGCGCGCCACGGTCGTCAAGTGGAGTGCGGCGGAGGCGGGCATCAAGGATCTCGCCAAGTGCGGGCTCAAGGGGTCGCCGACGGTCGTGAAGCGTGTGTTCGCTCCGACACCCCGCTCCGAGCGCGCGCAGATCGTCGATCTCTCGGGCAAGTCCAGCGAGGAGATGGGCGAGACGCTGATGGCGGAGATCTTCACCAGATCACCAGGTCTCGAGTCCGCGCTCGAGAAGATGGCTGCCGGTTACTGAATGACGCGCCATGGAGTTTGAGGTCATGAGCAACGAGACGACTGCGAAGGCTCCGGCACCGCAAGGCGGGCGCGCGGGCATGAAGAGGGAACTGTCCGAGGAGTTCAAGGCCTACAAGCACGTGTGGGTGTTCGTCGAACTCGAACGCGGCCAGGTTCATCCCGTGTCGTGGGAACTGATGGGCGAGGGACGCAAGCTCGCCGACAAACTCGGCGTCGAACTTGCCGGTGTCATCATCGGCGCGCCGGGCGAGGCATCGAAAATGGCTGCGGCCGAGTGCTTCGCGTATGGCGCCGATGTCGCGTACGTCGCGCAGCATGAAGCGCTTTCCGAATATCGCAACGATCCGTTCACACGGGTGTTTACCGACCTCGTCAAGACCTACAAGCCGGAGATTCTCCTGCTCGGCGCGACGACGCTCGGCCGCGATCTCGCGGGCTCGGTTGCAACGACGCTTCTCACGGGATTGACGGCCGATTCGACCGAGCTTGCCGTCGATGCGGATGGCTCGCTCGCGGCGACGCGGCCGACCTTCGGCGGTTCCCTGCTGTGCACGATCTACACGTTGAACTACCGCCCGCAGATGGCGACGGTGCGCCCGCGGGTGATGGCGATGCCGGAACGGCGCGAGGGGCGCATCGGCCGCGTCGTCGAGGTGGTTCCCAATCTCGTCGAAAGCGACATCGTGACGAAGGTCCTGTCCTTCCTGCCCGATCGCGAGAGCTCCAAATCCAATCTCGCTTATGCCGATATCGTCGTCGCGGGCGGCATCGGGTTGCAATCGGCGGAGAACTTCCAGCTCGTCAAGGCGCTCGCCGAAGTGCTCGGTGGCGAGTACGGCTGCTCGCGGCCCGTCGTTCAGAAGGGCTGGGTGCCGGTCGATCGCCAGATCGGGCAGACAGGCAAGACGATTCGGCCAAAGCTCTACATCGCGGCGGGCATCTCGGGTGCGATCCAGCATCGCGTCGGCGTCGAGGGAGCCGATCTCATACTCGCGATCAACACCGACAAGAACGCTCCGATCTTCGACTTCGCGCACATGGGTGTCGTCGGCGACGCGACACGCATTCTACCGGCGCTCACCCGCGCCTTCCGCGCGCGTCTCAGTGTCAACCGGCTGGCCAGCTGAAGGGGCTCACCATGATCGAGGAACGTTTCGACGCCATCGTCGTTGGTGCCGGTCCGGGCGGCAACGCGTGCGCGCTGACAATGGCGCAACGCGGACTGAAGGTGCTGCAACTCGAGCGGGGCGAGTACCCGGGCTCGAAGAACGTGCAGGGTGCAATCCTCTACTCGGATGCCCTGGAGCAGCTCATCCCTGATTTCCGCGAGGATGCCCCGCTCGAGCGCCACGTCATCGAGCAGCGCCTCTGGATGATGGATGATCGCTCGACGACGGCGATGCAGTACCGCTCGGACGATTTCAACGAGGAGAAGCCCAACCGCTACACGATCATCCGGGCGCAATTCGACAAGTGGTTCTCCAAGCGCGTGCAGGCGGCGGGTGCGCTCGTCATCTGCGAGACGACGGTGACGGAGCTCGTGCAGGACGATACGGGCCGCGTCATCGGCGTCAGGACCGATCGGGTCGGCGGCTTCATCAAGGCGGATGTCGTGGTGCTTGCCGAGGGCGTCAACGGCCTTCTCGGTGCGCGTGCCGGGTTGCGCGAGGTGCCCGCGCCAAAGACCGTCGCGCTCGCCGTAAAGGAAATGCACTTCCTGCCGCAGGAGACGATCGAGGCGCGCTTCAACCTCAAGGGTGACGAAGGTGTCGTCATCGAGGCTGCTGGTACGATCACGAAAGGCATGACGGGAACCGCCTTCATCTACACCAACAAGGAGTCGCTCGCCGTCGGTATCGGCTGCCTGATCTCCGATTTCGCGGAGACCAGCGAGACGCCCTATGGCCTGCTCGAGCGGTTCAAGTCGCATCCCTCCGCTGTGCCGCTGCTGTCGGGGTCGGAGGTGAAGGAGTATGCCGCGCACATGATTCCGGAAGGCGGCTATCGCGCAATACCCAAACTGTTCGGCGACGGGTGGCTGGTGGTCGGCGATGCCGGACAGTTCGTCAACGCGGTGCATCGCGAAGGCTCCAACCTCGCCATGACGACGGGACGCATCGCCGCCGAGACGATCGCGCAGATCAAGACGCGACGCGATCCCATGACCGCCGAGAACCTTGCGATCTACAAGAAGAAGCTCGACGAGTCGTTCGTGATGAAGGACCTGAAGAAGTACAAGAACCTGCCGCACGCGCTCGAGAACAAGCACCTGTTCACAACTTATCCGCAGCTCCTGTCGAGTGCGAGGCAGACGTGGTTCCGCGTCGACGGTGTCGACAAAAAGGCCAAGGAGAACGCCATTGTGAAGTCGTTCTTCTCGGCGCGGCGCTTCACCGGGCTCGTCAGCGACGCCTTCTCGATGGCGCGCGGCTGGCGCTGATCGGACGAACGCGGCCGCCAACCACGACGCGGCCGCGCGATAGTTCACATGATGGTTCAATCGACAGGGAAGAGGAGTGCACCAATGGCCATGGCCGAGCAGGCTGTCCGCGTCGAGGACAAGCTCTATCAGAACCGCTACCTCGTCGACACGGGGCGCCCGCACATCAAAGTGATGCCGCACGAGGTTCCCTCGGCCGCGTTGCTGGCCCTCACCAAGGTCTGCCCCGCGGGCTGCTATGCCTTGAACGACTCGGGTCAGGTCGAGGTCACGCCGGACGGCTGCATGGAGTGCGGCACCTGCCGTGTGATGGCGGAGGCGAGCGGCGACATCGAGTGGAACTACCCGCGCGGCGGTTTCGGCGTGCTGTTCAAGTTCGGTTAGAGCGCTATCCGATCAGTCGGAACCATGAGTGGTTCCCCTGATCGGATGATGCTCTAGGGTGCTAACGGCCGAGAGGTGCAGCGCTCAATGCCTTCATCCGGTCGGGGTGGCACTACTCGCAGGCACCCCGGTCGAATGCGAGAGCTTTGGGCGCGGTCGCTTCCAGCGCGTAACGCCGGCCCGCATCACGTCACCGTGCATCACAGCGGACGGCGCGCGGGCTTGATGCGGCTCGCGAGCACTTTGTCGATCCGGCGGCCATCGAGGTCGATCACCTCGAAGCGCCATCCATTGCTCTCAATGTGCTCACCCGTTTTCGGCAGGTGCTGCATATGCGAGAGAATGAAGCCCGCGACGGTCTCATAGTTTCGCGGATCGGGAAGCGCGATGCCCAGCAGATCGCGCAACTCGTCCGCCGGCATCGCGCCGGAGAGCAGCCACGATCCGTCGTCGCGCTCGACCGCATGCGAGTCCACACCCTCGGTGTCCGACTTGAATACGCCGGCAATGGCCTCGAGAATGTCGGCGGGCGTCACTAGGCCTTCGAAGTGCCCATACTCGTCGTGGATGAGCGCCATCGGCACCGCGGCCTCGCGCAGTATCGCAAGCACGTCGAGCGCTTCCGTCGTTTCGGGAATGATCGGTGCATGGCGGATGGCGGAACGCACGTCGAAGGGACGGCCAGACAGCATGCCGGCGAGCAGTTCGCGGGTCTGCACGACACCGATGAGCGCATCCCGCGAACCCTCTCCGACCGGAAGCCGCGAGTGCGTTGTGGCGACGAGTCGGGCCTTGATGTCCTCCTCGGACGCGGTGACATCGATCCAATCGACTTCGGAACGCGGCGTCATGAGGCCGACGACGGCGCGGTCGGCAAGCCGCATGACGCCGGCGATCATCGTGCGCTCGCCCTTTTCGATGACGCCGGCCGACTCCGCCTCCGAGATCAGCGTGCGAATCTCTTCGTCGGTGATATGGGCGTCGCTTTCGGTCGTCTGGCCGAGCATGCGGAACACGAGCCGTGTCGAGGCATCGAGTAGCCAGACCGCCGGGGCGGCGATCCGCGAAAATAGCGTCATGGCCGGAGCGACCGCACAGGCGATGCCTTCCGCATTGCGCAGCGCGAGGGTCTTCGGCACGAGCTCGCCGACGATGACAGAGAGATACGTGATGAGCGCGATGACGACGCCATAGCCGAGCGGACCAGCGAGCCTCTCGGGCACGCCGAGCGCCAGGAGGGCATCGGCGGCG
>CALMPK010000354.1 GCA_937873575.1 uncultured Hyphomicrobiaceae bacterium | reverse complement strand
ACGGCGGACATGGTCAAAGGCAAGCCGCCGGCCCGCATCGTGCTGCCGCAATTCCGCCGCTTCGTCGGCGACGCTGTTCTCGTCGCCTACAACATCTCTTTCGATATGAAATTCCTGACCATGAAGCAGGACGAGGCGGGTGTCGTCTTCGACAATCCGGTGCTCGACGCGCTGCTGCTCTCCATCTACTTGCACCCCGAGCTACCCGATCACTCTCTCAACGGCGTCGCCGACTTCCTCGGCATCGACATCTCCGGACGCCACACCGCGGTCGGCGATGCCTTGGCGACGGCGGCATTGTGGATCAGACTGCTCGACGTGATGGAGGCCCGCGGCATCAAGACGTTCGGCGAGGCCGTGACGATTTCAGACAGGATGCTCAAGGAACGACGGCTCGGCGACAAGTTCTAACGCGACCCGCGCGGCGTTATTCGTAACTCGCAACCTTTATGAGGACTGCAACCCGAACCCTGGCAGGACCGTACTCGTGCCCTCGATGCCGGAACCGACACGGCTCTTCGAAGCCCGCATTCGCGATTGTCTCACCGCTCCGGCAGCGACGCTCGGCGAGGAGGCGACGCTGCAAGAAGCATGGGAGGCCGCGCGCAACGGCCGTGGCCCGTTCGTCGTGCTGGGCAAAGAGGGCCGGTTGGCAGGCGCCTTCTCGCCGAGCGACGTGCTCGACTGGTTGGCCAGAGGCATCAAGCCCGGCGAGCGCATCGCCGCGCTCCTGCCCGGGCGGCGCGCACCTCTCGACGCCGACACCCGCTTGCTCGATGCCGTGGTTGCCCTCGAACGGGCGCGCGTCTCAGCACTCCCCGTCACCGATCGAGGTGACCGCTTCCTCGGCGTCGTATCGCTCTGCGACATCTTGCAGTCCGGCGCGACACCGGCGTTCTCGCTCGCCGCGATGCTGGCCGCCGACGACAGCATCGACGGGCTACGGCGCGCATTCGCGAAACTGCCTGACGTCACCGCTGACCTTCTCGCGGCGGGTACGCCAGAAGAGCAGATCCTTGCACTCCTCAGCGACGTCAACGGCGAGTTGCACAGGCGTGCGCTGGCACTCGTCGTCGAGGATCTCGCCGCCGACGGCTGGGGCGCTCCACCTGTCGAGTTCGCACTCGTCGTGATGGGTTCGGGCGGACGCCGCGAGAACCTGCTGCTCCCGGACCAGGACAACGGTCTGATCCTGGCCGATCATGTTGAAGCCCAGCGCCCAGCGGTCGAAAGCTATTTCATCTCGCTCGCCGAGCGGCTCACCGCGACGCTCGCCGCGATCGGCTTCGCGCTGTGCAAGGGCAACGTGATGGCGACCAATCCGGTGTGGCGCAAGCCGATCACCGAATGGCGCCAGCAGATCGACGTGTGGACGCAGCGTCGCCAGCCCCTGCATCTGCTCAACAGCGATGTATTGCTCGACGTCGCCCACGTTGCCGGCGCCGAAAGGCTCACGATCGCGTTGCGCCGGCACATGCTCGATGCGATGTCCGCTACGCCTCAGTTCGTGCGAGATCTCTACCGCATAGAGGAAGACCATGGCGTCGCGCTCAACTGGCTCGGCCTGCTCAAACGCGAGGTGAGCGAAAGCGAGGAGCCGGGCGTCATCAATCTCAAGATGCGCGGCACGCTACCGCTTGTCGAAGGTGCGCGGCTGCTCTCCGTCCTCACACGCATACCGGCTACATCGACGACGGCCCGTCTCGAAGCGCTTGCCGACGCTGGGAAGCTCGACAAGGACGAGGCCACGACGCTGATCGATTGCTTCCGCGCGATTGCCGGAATGATCCTGACGCAGCAGGTCGCCGATGCGCGCGCCGGGCGCCCGATCACCGATTACGTCGTGCACGAGGCGTTGGCCGGCCGCGATAAAACCCGCTTGCGGCGAGCACTGCGCGAGATCGAGACGTTCCGTGCCGATCTGCCATCCCGCCTCGGCCTATGAGGTACCGAACGCGGCCAGCACGATCGACAGGACGATCAACACACAACTGCCGTTGGCGAAATAGTACGCGAAGTTGAGATACACGCCGCGAAGAATGCGCGATAGGACGCTTTGCGCGATGGTCGCCGCCGGGCGCTCGTTCGGCAGCAGCAGCAGCCACAGCTCGGTATCGCGGTAATTCTTGCGCGGTGCGTTGATGGCCTTGCCGAGCAGCACCAGCGTCGTCAGCAGAGAAAGAATGCCGCCGATCTGGAGCGATTGCACGGGGTCGTAAACGAGGCCGATCATTGTCGTGCCGATTGCGATCATCGCAAAGCCGCACCCGCGCGCAACCGAGTGCGCTGCCATGATCTCGATCCGCTCAAGCATGGAAACACCGCCCGGCCAATCTTATTGCGCGGGCGTTAAGTCCTCCCGCGGGGGAAATGATCCCCCGAATGGCACGAACGCGCAAGTCGCTGCCTTGGTTGCAGAAGGATAGGGGGGAGCGGCCGGCGCCGTCTTCGGGTGTTGTCGCACACCGGCGGCGGCGCGTGGCGCTTCCGCTTCAACCGATCGCACAGGGAGTGGACGGGGGCGGACGGGGGCGAGCGGGGACGGAAAGGGCGGCGCGTGTCCCGCCAGCCGCCCGCCCTGAGTACCTCAGCCGATCCAGGCCATCAGCGCGTTCATGGTCAGCAGGATCATGGCGACGAGCCAGATGTAGAGCGATGTCGGCGACGTCTTTCCATCGCCGCGCCACCTCTCGTAGAGCGCAGCCGGTACACCGGCGAAGAGCAGCGTCATCACCGACAGGAAGAACGACGTGATGTAGAGCGAGACGAGAGGAGAGCCGAGCAACGTGCCGGCGAGGAACGGGCGCAGCAGCACCGCGACCGGGTCGAACCAGGGTGAGAAGTGCATGCCGTTGACGAGGCTGAGGCCGGCGATCGCCGTCAGCGTCACGTCACGCTGCATCATCTCCTGGCGTTTATCCATATCGTCCATGGGGCTCAGCCTCCCGTCGTCAGACGCATGCCGTAGGTGACGGCGGTGAGAAACCAGAACATCCGTGCCGCCATCAGCCACATCACGGAGGCGACGACGACGAGGCCGTTGGGAATGACGGCCGGCGTAATGAGGCGGACCAGCTTGACGACCGGATCGGTGACCGTGCGGAACACCTTCAGGATGACCGCGTCCTGCTTCTTCGCGAAGAACAGCTCCAGCAGGTAACGGCCGATGAGGGTGTAGATCATCGCCGCCATCAGCAGGTTCGGAATGTGGAACCACCAGTAGGTGGCGAAGCTCTCGGTCGGATTCACGGCTCTTCCTCGGCGGTTCCTGGCGAACTCCGGCACCGCTACGAAAGAGCGGCGTCGGCGGTCCAGGGCGCGGTTTTGCCAGAGAGGCGGGTGTCGCAGCAAAAGAGGGCGGGACGCAAGGCCCCGCCCTCCGGATCTTGATCAGTTAGGCAAGGTCTTAGTGACCGCCAACCATGCCAGAGCCCTTCTCCGACATGATGAGGTCACCCGACGGACGACGCGTGGCGTCGACCATCTCCTGAACCTTGCGCGACGGCGCAGGCGTCATCAGCGAAACCAGGATGATGGTGACGAAGCCAATCGGCAGACCGAAGAGGGCGGCCGAGATGTTCTTCACGCCATACCAGCTCGCGATGCCCTGAGCGTGCTTGTCGAGCGCGGTCCAGGCAGCAGCCTTGCCCTCCGGAGCCGCAGCCGCGAAGGCGGCCTTGAGCTCGGCGAACTTGGCAACAGCCTCCGGCTTCGCGGTCGAGAGGAAGCTCCACATCTCGTAGAACGACACGGCGAAGTAGCGCGTGCCGACGAGGTAATAGAGCGTGGCGCCGAAGCCGAGGATCATGCCGAGCACGGCGCCCGGCGTGTTCGCGCGCTTCCACCACACGCCGAGTGCAAGAGCCGGGAAGATACCGGCTGCCGCCAGCGAGAACGCCCAAGCGACCATCGACAGAATGTCGGCGGGCTTGGTCGATGCTGTGTATGCGGCCACGATGGCGACGACGAGCAGCAGGATGCGAGCGACGATGAGACGGGTCTTCGTCGAAGCGTTCGGGCTGATCATCTTGTAGTAGATGTCGTGCGACAGCGCGTTGGCGATGGCGAGCAGGAGGCCGTCGGCCGTCGACAGAGCGGCGGCGAGACCACCGGCGGCGACAAGACCGGCGATGACGTAGGGCATGCCCGCGATCTCGGGAGTCGAGAGCACGATCACGTCGGTGTTGATGGAAAGATCCTGCAGACGGACGACGCCCGGATGCTGAGCGATCTTGGCGCACGCTGCCTTGACGGCGTCGATGCTGATCGCATCGGCACCGCAGACCTTGACGAGACCCAGCTTACCGTAGGTGAAGATCCACGGACGCAGCAGGTCCAGCTCGCGGCCAACGACGGTCGAGTAAACCTCGAGCTTCGAGAACGCGGCATAGGCCGGGGCAGTGAAGTACAGCAGGAAGATGAAGAGCAGCGACCACGCAACCGACGAGCGGGCCTCACGCACCGACGGGGTGGTGAAGTAGCGCATCAGGATGTGCGGCAGCGAAGCGGTACCGACCATCAAGCAGAAGATCAGCGCGAAGAAGTTGAGCGGATCGTAGGTGGTGAACGGCTTGATGTGCGGCTTCAGCGTCTTGGCATCGGCGAGGCCCTTGGCGAGCATGTTCTGCTCGAGGTTGCCGATGTCCTGAATCGCCTGGCCGTAGGTGAGCTGCGGAATCGGGATGCCGTACTTCTTGGCCGACAGGATGACCACCGGCAGGAGGTAGGCGACGATCAGCACGATGTACTGGGCGACCTGCGTCCAGGTGACCGCCTTCATGCCGCCGAGCATCGAGCACAGCAGAATACCGAGAAGGCCGACGTAGACGGCGACGGTGAAGTCGATGTCGAGGAAGCGCGAGGCGATGATGCCCGTGGCGTAGATCTGCGCCGTCACGTAGGTGAACGAGCACGAGATCAGCACGATGACCGCCAGAAGGCGGGCGAACGAGCCGCCGTAACGCTCGGCGAAGAAGTCCGGAACCGTATAGGCGCCGAACTTGCGCAGGAACGGCGCGATGAGCACCGCCACCAGCACGTAGCCGCCGGTCCAGCCGAGCACGAAGGCGAGGCCGTCGTAACCAAGCAGGAAGAGCGTGCCGGCCATGCCGACGAACGAAGCGCCCGACATCCAGTCGGCGCCCGTCGCCATGCCGTTGTAGAAGGCAGGCACCGAGCGGCCAGCGACGTAGTACTCGCCGACTTCCGACGTACGCGAGAGAACGCCGATCAAGGCGTAGACGGCGATCGTGAGGAACACGAAGCCGTAGCCGATCCAGCGGTTGGGCATGCCGAGCTGCTCGAGAACGGCGAGCACAGCGACGAAACCGAAGAAACCACCCGTGTAGATCATATAGATCTTACCCAGGTTATTGAGGAAGCTGCCGCCTCCGACCGTATATTCTTTTGCCATGGTCAGCCCCTCACTCCTCGGCCACGCCTTCTTGGCGATCGATGGTGTCCTGCCGCTTGGCGAAGATGAACAGCATGATCACGAACGCAAGCAGCGAACCCTGCGCGGCCATGTAGAAGCCGAGCGGGAACCCGAGAATCACGATCGAGTTGAGGCTCTCCACGAACATGTGGATGAAGAAGCTGAAGATCGCCCATAGGATCATCATGATCCACATGAGCGCACTGGTCCGTGACCAATGCCTCTCATAATTGACTGGTTGCATATGTCCTTCCTCCCTTGGCGACGTCGAACGGAAAGCTGACGACGTTCTTTTTTTGTTAGCCGTATAAATGCGTCGACGACCGGCGAAATCGTCGGCAGCCTTCCCCCAGTAGCGGATGCTAGTGGCTACCGCTCGATGTGCAAGTTTGACTTTGGGATAAGGCCACACGTATTGGCCTTCCGTGTGCACAAAAGCCACGCCCAAACCGGACGTTCTTAGTCAACGATACTGCACAACTCCGACTGCGTGGAACGGATTTGCTGCGGCGCATTAGAGAGCCGTCCTTGACTTAAATCAATTCGAGCGCGCACTGCGCCACCATGCCGCCGGACGCCGGCTCCCGCCCCCAACACTCTGGCAGCGCCGGAAAATTTCCCCGAGACACGGCGTCGCGACACCCCTCCCTCGTGTGCTATCGTTCCTTCCAGTCCTGCCGAATGCCGCCGCGGCCTTCGCCGTGCGCACCGTCTCGCAGCAACGAGCGGCATACGCAGGGGGAAGGAACGCCAATGACCCTTGCACCCGCGGGAACCGCCCCTGCGAAATCCGTGCTCGTTGTGGATGACGAGCCGAATATCATGTTGTCCCTGCAATACCTGATGAAGCAGGCCGGCTATCAGGTCCGACTCGCCCGCGACGGTGAGGAAGCGCTGGCCGCCGTCGAGGCGAGCCCGCCAGACCTCGTCCTCCTCGACATCAACATCCCAAAGCGCAACGGCTACGAGGTCTGCCAAGCCATCCGAGCCGACAATCGCTTCAAGGACGTCCGTATCCTGATGTTGACGGCGAAGGGTCGGGAGGTGGAGATCGAGAAGGGGTTGGCACTCGGTGCCGACGGCTACGAGACCAAGCCGTTCTCGACACGGGCACTCGCCGCGCGCGTCAAAGAGATGCTCGAGAAGGAGCGCGCCGCCGGTTGAGATTGGTTGAGAGTGAGCCCCCGTCGCGCGAGGAGCGGCCATGCCCCACCGCCAAATTCCTGGATTGGGACCGAACCTTGCGCCGCCACGGCGCCCCGAGCGAACGCTCGCTGTCGCGCTCATGGCGCTGATCGCGTTCAATCAGCCGATGTTGCGCATCTTCGACCAGGGCGCCTCGTCGATGATGGCGGGGTTGCCGGTCATCTATCTCTACATCTTCGCCGCTTGGGGCCTCGTCATCGCACTGCTCGCTGCCGCGGTCGAGACCAGCGGAAAGTCGTCGCGGCCCGAAGAGCGCGCACAGGCGAACGAGCCTGCCGAGCCGCAGCGCAGTGGCGGAGCCGCTCCACCTGCGCCGGGCGAGCGCCTGGAGGCGTGAGCGCATGCTGTCGGGCACCATCATACTCCTGACGTCGCTCGGCTACCTCATGGCGCTGTTCGCCCTCGCCTACTACGGCGACCGCAAGGCCCGCGACGGTACCGGCACCTACCTCGTCTCCAACCCTTACGTCTACTCCCTGTCCATCGCTGTCTACTGCACGAGCTGGACCTATTACGGCAGCGTCGGCCGCGCCGCGGTCTCGGGCTTCGGTTTCTTGCCGATCTACCTCGGACCGACCATCGTCTTCACACTCGGGTGGTTCGTGCTGCGCAAGATCCTGCGCATCTGCAAGGCCCAGCGCATCACGTCCATCGCCGACTTCATCGGCTCGCGTTACGGAAAGAGCCAGGCCATCGGCAGCCTCGTCACGGTCATCGCCGTGGTCGGCATCGTGCCCTACATCGCGTTGCAGCTCAAAGCCGTGTCGATGAGCTTCGGTGTCGTGCTGCGGCAAGACCAGGACGTACTCGCGACCGCGATCACAGCCGACAGCATGGCTTTTATCGTCACGCTCGTGCTCGCGGTCTTCCCGGTGCTGTTCGGCACGCGCCACATCGAGGCGACCGAACACCACGCCGGTCTCGTCGTCGCGATCGCAGCGGAATCGCTGGTCAAGCTCCTCGCGTTTCTGGCCGTCGGCGCCTTCGTGACGTTCGCGCTCTACGACGGTTTCGCCGACATCTTCGCCAAGGCGGCGGCGAACGCCAACACCGCGCACCTCGTCGGCATGGAGAAATCCGCCGGGAATTGGGTGACGCTGACGCTGCTGTCGATGACTGCCATCATCTGTCTGCCGCGCCAGTTCCACGTCACGTTTGTCGAAAACACCAACGAGACGCATCTCAACCGCGCGCTGTGGCTGTTCCCGCTCTACCTCTTCATCATCAACCTCTTCGTCCTTCCGATCGCACTCGGCGGACTGATGTGGCTGCCGAAAGACATCGACGCAGATACGTATGTGCTCGCACTCCCGCTCGCCGAGCATAACGCCGCGCTGACGCTCGTGGTTCTAGTGGGCGGCCTCTCGGCAGCGGCGGCGATGGTGATCGTCGAGACGATCGCGCTCTCGACGATGGTCTGCAACGACCTCATCATGCCGGCGCTGCTGCGGTTCTCGAGCACGCGCCTGACAGGCAGCCGCGACCTCACTTCGCTGCTTCTCAACATCCGCCGGGTTGCGATCATCGGCATTCTTCTGCTCGGCTACTTCTACCTCGCCGTCGTCGGCAACACCTATCATCTGGTCACCATTGGCCTCGTCTCATTCTGCGCCGCGGCCCAGCTCGCGCCCGCCTTGCTGTTCGCGCTCTACTGGCGGGGCGGCACGCGCCGTGCCGTCATCGCCGGACTGACACTCGGCTTCACGGTCTGGCTCTACACGTTGTTGCTGCCGAGTTTCGCGCGCTCCGGCTTCCTACCGGACTCCTTCATCAAGGAAGGACTGTTCGGCATCGCGCTGCTCAAGCCCTATGCTCTGTTCGGACTCGAAGGGCTCGACAACATCTCGCACTCCCTCTTCTGGAGCATGTTGTTCAACGTCGGAGGCTTTCTCGCCGTCGCCATGACGGACCGGCAAACGCGCATCGAGCGCATTCAGGCGACGCTATTCGTCGAGGCATTCAGCGCGCAGACCTCGGCCGCGGGCAGCGACATCGTGCTGTCGGGCGAGGACGGACGGGCCAGCGTGCAAGCGCTGTTGGAGCTTGCCACGCGCTACGTCGGCCGCGACCGCGCGGCGGAGGCGTTCAACGCTTACGCCCGGCGCCAGGGCGTCGCCGCCGGACAGCCGCCAGAATGGGACAGCGGCCTGATGCGCCTGACCGAGCGCCTCGTCGCCGGCAGCATCGGCGCCGCGTCGGCGCGCGTGGCCGTCGCCTCGGCGGTCAAGGGTGAGCGAGTGCAGCTCGACGAGATCATGCAGATCCTCGACGAGACGCAGCACGTCCTCGAATACTCGCGCCAGCTCGAGGAGAAGTCACACGCGCTCGAAGTCGCGAGCCGCGATCTCGAAGCTGCCAACAGGCAACTTCTCGAGGCCGACCGCCTCAAGGACGAGTTCATGTCCACGGTCAGCCACGAGCTGCGCACGCCGCTCACCTCGATCCGCTCGTTCTCGGAGATCTTGCAGGACGACCCCGACATGCCGTCGGAGCAGCGCAGCGCCTTCCTCGGCATCATCGTATCGGAAAGCGAGCGACTGACGCGCCTTATCAATCAGGTCCTCGACCTCGCCAAGATCGAGGCCGGCCGCATGCAATGGCACATCCGCGATGTCGACGTGGACCATGTGGTGCGCGACGCGGCGGCCTCGCTCGCCCCCATCTTCGAGCGCGACGGGGTGGAGATGGAAATCCGCATCGACGACAGGCTCGGCCCGGTGCGGGCGGATGCCGACCGGCTCATCCAGGTCATCATCAATCTCGTTTCGAACGCGGAGAAATTCTGCCCGAAGCCGGGCGGCAAGGTTGCCATCGTCGCGCGGCGCGACGGCGACATGGCGCGGCTCAGCGTCATCGACAACGGCCCCGGAATCCCAGAGGCCGAGCGCGAAGCGATCTTCGACAAATTCTATCAGGTCCGCGCCAACAACCAGCTCGACGCCAATCCGCTCGGCATGGCCGGGACGGGCCTCGGCCTCGCCATTTCCGAGCGGATCGTCGTGCAGTTCGGCGGCAGGATATGGGTGGAAGCGACGAGCAGCGCGGGCTCGACCTTCACGTTCACCGTGCCGCTATCTCGCAGCACCGGCACGGGCAGCGGCACCGAAACCAACGCTGGCGAGAAGCAGCACACGGCCGCCGCAGCCCCCGCACTCGGTGAGTAGGGCCGACCGAACGTTCCACGGCCAGGGTTCCACTGGCCGGTGATCTGGCCGGTGATCTGGCAAGTGATCTGGCCGGTGATGGTGAGAAGCGACGGACGCAAGCGCCCCGGTTGTCGCGGGAGTTCAGCCGCCCGTGGACTTGCTCGCAGACGAAATGCGCTCGACGAGGCTCGTACGGCGGCGCGGACCGTCACCCGAAGGCGCAGACTTGGCCTGCTCCACCACTGGCTCGCTCACGACGCTGGTCGCATCGACGGGCGCCGGCGCGGCGGCACCGGCAAGCGCCTTGAGGTATGCGTGTACGCGGGCGCGGTCCTCGGTTGGCGCCGCTGGTTGCGCATCGACAGGCTTCGGCGCGCCAATGCGCTCGGCGAGCGTCTGCCGGCGCGCTGCCGGCTTCGGCTGCGGCGCGGGCGGGCCCGTCCGCTGACGCGGCTCCGTGCTCGCCGGTTGCGTGCCGGCACCGAGGCGGCGCAGCTCCTCGCGGAAATAGGAGGCCTGCCGCGCCAGCCGCTCGTTAGCGGCTGCAAGCTCGGCGCGCAGCGATTGGATCGTGACGCCCTGCGCCTGCATCGACTGCTCGAGCGAACCGATCTTCGATTTGAGCGCCGTCGTGCTCTCGACGGGACCGGGACCGTTCTTCGCCATCGCCTCGGCGTTCTTCACCGAGGTCTCGTACGATTGCAGTGCGGCCTTGACGCCCGCGAGCTCCGCAACGAGATCCTGGTTGCGCGATTTCAGCGCGTCCATCTCGCGCTGCATGGTTTTCTGCCCCGCCGCATCGGCCTCGCTGCTGGAGCGCGACGCCTTGAGTGCGATCTCGGCTTCCGCGAGGCTCGCGCGCAACCGCTCGATCTCGTCGTCCTGCCGTGCAGCAGCGGCCGCGTCGCCAGGCAAGCCGAATCCGCCCGCGCGCGCCGCCGCCGCGTCGCGATCTCGGCTCGCCGCGAGCTGAAGGCGGGCGATCGTTTCGGATTGCTCGCGCGAGCGTGTCCGCAGCGCCTCGAGCTCGGCCCGCAGCGCCACCTCGGCGTCGAAACGCGGGTCGGCCATGCCGTCGCGGTTGCGGGCCTGGCGAGTCGTCAGCGTCGCGTTGAGGCGATGCAGCTCGTCCTTCTGCTGCATGTTGATCTGGCGGACTTCCTCGAGCGCTTCGGCTGTCGTCGTCGCGGCCTTGGTGAGACGCTCGATCTCGCGGTCGCGCTCGACCAGCAGGTTGCGCGCATCGGCGAGGCGCTGCTCCACCTTCGGCAGCCGCTCGGTGATCGTCTGCTCGAGCACGCGCCGCGCGTTCTCGTGCTCCTCGAGCGAGATTCGCAGCACGGAGAGATCGCTCTCGAGCTGGTTGATGACGCCATCACGGCGATTGAGCTCGATTCGCTGGCGGGCGCTCTGGCTGCTCGCCTCCTCCACCTTGGTCTCGAGCTGGTGGATGCGGATAGCATATTCGGCCCGAAGGCGGTCCTTGTCGGCCCGGATCTCCGCCTCGCTCACCGGCATGCTGGCCTTGAGCGCGTTGACGGCGAGGCGCTCGGCGCGCATGCGGTAAAGCGGGAGCCCGAGCAGCACAAAGAAACCGGCTGTCAGGAAGCCCAGCGCGACGAGCATAGCCGACTGGATGGTGATCACGCGCCGTCCCTCGAAATATCTCTCGGTGCCCACGCCCCGGTCGAACCCGCCCGGCAACCGTCGGAGCCGTGTATCACACGACCGAGCAATCGCTCAGCGTGCCTAACACGTTTCCGCAGGAAGCGAGACCGTTTCCAACAGGAACGATCACACCCGGGCGCACGGCGGCCCCCCGGCTCGCATGCCCACCCGTCAGCTCCTCAAGCGCCCGTCCAATCCCGTCCGTCGCACCGCGCCGCCAGGGCTCGGCTCAGAACGGGTTCCAGGTCGGTTTGCGGGTATACTTCAAATACCCGACATTGGCACCTAGCCGGAGGCCTACACCGGCCCGGATCGGCGCCATCGTCACGTCGCCATGCTTCTGAAACTGGATGCTGACGCCGCCGACGAGGTAGGCCGAGCCCTCGACGCCGCCGAAACGATGATAGACCTCCGAGGGGTCTTTGAGGTTGTAGACGAGCACCATCGTCTTGGCTCCAGCGCCGCCGAAGTCGTAGCCGACGGACGGTCCCTGCCAGTAGACCGGGTGGTTGCCCGCATTCTTCGTATAGAGCTTGCCCTCGCCGTAACGCAGGCCCGCGACGAACGCGCCACCGGCATCCTCACCAAGGATATAGCCGTTAGGCCGGCCGGCCTTCTTGAAGGCATGCTCGATGACGTTGGCGAGGCCACGGCTGATCGAACCGAAGAAGCTGTGACCAGCGGAGACAATCTCGTTCTGCGAGTAGGTATCATCGGCGCGGCGGTCGAAGTCGTCCCGGCGCGGCCCGCGGTCGTCGTAGTAGTCGGGGCGCTGGCCACGGTTGTCGTAGGATTCGCGGGCGACACGGCCGTCGGCAGACGGGGGCGAGTAAGGCTCTCCGTAGCTGCCGCTCGGCGGCACGCCACCGTTGCTATAGCCCCGGTCGTTGTAGCCACGGTCGTTGTGGCCACGGTCGTCGTAGGTCCCGCCATATCCGCCGCCGCCGCCCGCCGGGGGACGGTAGGCGTCGTCGACGCGCGGGCCGGAATTGTAGGTGCTGCCGGAGCCGTAGCTGCTTCCGCCATAGCTGTTCTGCGGCGACCGGTAGACGTCGTTCGCCTGCGCCACGACGGTGGGGACCGTTGCGGCCGGCTCGGCGGCGGCTGCCGGGAGGGCGGCGGCGGTGTGCATGATGCCGGCGCCGATCAGCGCGGCAAGGATGTAACGGAATTTGGCTCGCATCTCTCGATTCCTAGACCACGGCGGCGACCCGCCGCCCAGCGCCTCGTTCACACGCAGGATGGAGACGCGGCAACGGCCAACTCGCGTAGCGCACCGCGAGTGAGCCGGGCGAATCGCGAATCAGTGCCTTCGAACTCTGCGCTCTATATCGCCAGATTTCTCGGAAACTATTGCCAAAGTGTGGCCTCGCGCGAGCGGGCCCAGAGGTCCGGTTTGTTGCCCGCCCGCCCCAAGCCCCGTGAAACACAATGCTCATCCTCTCCGATCAGGGGGGTGGGGCTTTGCTTCGTGGCGAAGCGCATGTATCTGTCGAATGACAAGCCGGAATTCAGCGGCCCCTGTCTGCTCGCGTGAGCGCGTTGGCGCTCGAGCAGCCGCGATCAACACGAGCGTCGAGACTACCGCCTGCCGCGTAACCGCGGTCCGCCGGTGCGTCGCTCACTAGGGGGCATACTTATGACCAGCATCGCACAACCGACCGATCTCGAGCTCGCCGCACTGATCTCGAGCAAGATCTGCCATGACGTGATCGGCCCCGTCGGTGCCATCTACAACGGTCTCGAGATTTTCGACCAGGACAACGACGCCGAATCGAAAAGCTACGCGCTCGACGTCATTCGAAACGTCACCGAGCAGGCATCGGCCCGCCTGCAGTTTGCGCGCTTCGCATTCGGCGCGGCAGGCTCGGCCGGAGCATTGATCGATCTCGGCACGGCCGAGCAAATTTCCCATGGGCTGATTGGCCAGGGCAAGCACAGGCTGAACTGGCGCGGACTGGCCGGGCACATGGCGAAGGACAAGGTGAAGCTGCTGCTGAACCTTATTTCGGCAGCCATCACCGCGCTGCCGAAGGGCGGCGACATCGACGTGCTCATGGGCGGCACGACCGAGGCTCCGAGCTTCCTCGTCCGTTGCCGCGGCGTCGGCGCGCGCCCGCCGCAGTATCTGACCGAGTTCGTCGCCGGGCAGAAGCCCCCGGCCCTCGATGCCTTGACCGTCCAGGCCTACTATACGTGGCGCCTCGCGGGTTCCTCCGGTATGCGCCTCGAGATCCTCAAGGACGGTGCCGACATTCTCCTCTCGGCCAAACCATTCGGCTGACCCGAGTCTGATCGTTCGAAATGGAAGCGCTCCGCGCTTCCATTGAAGGCGCGCGCTCTGTCAGCGAAGACCTGTACCCTGGGCGCGCCCGACACGCCTGGATTGAAAATTGCACGCGCGAATTGCTCCGGTCGTGGCCATTTAACGCCAACTTAACCAAACCCGGGGCAATGTGCGCGATGTTGCTCTCACGGATCGCTCGCCGCGCGGCAGAGGCGGGCGGCCGTGGCCATATTTTTATTCCCGGAGCCCGTGCCTATGAAGCATTGCATGGTGGTGGACGATTCCGACGTCATTCGTCGCGTGGCGCGCGCGTTTCTCGAGCGCCTCGGTTTCATGGTGACCGAGGCCGAGAACGGCGACGAGGCGTTGATGCGCTGTGAAGTGGCGATGCCCGATCTCATCCTGGTCGACTGGCACATGCCGGGCAAGGCGCCGCTCGAGACGATCTCCGCGCTCCGCTCGATGGAAGCCAACCGCCACCCGTTCATCATCTACATGACGACCGAGAACGACAACGAGGATATCGCCCGCGCCAAGCAGATCGGTGCCGACGATTGCCTGCTGAAGCCGTTCGACCGCATCGCCTTCGACGGCAAGATCACCGAGATCTCGCTGCATTCCTGACCGCGCGACTTGCCACGGCATCGGGCCTGCGAGAGGGGCGCTCCGAGCGCCCCTTTTTTGCATTCCGGATGAGCACCGGGTCGTTCCAGCCGCCTTGCCGGCCGGCACGTCGAGCACGCGCCACGCCGGCCGGGCTCGGATCGGAAGCAATGGGGCGCCACAACGGGGCTGCCCGCCGAAACGCAGACCAAGCAAGACCCGACGGCGGGTTCCGCAAACCGTGCGATTGCGCTATGTGGGCTTGAACCGGAAACACCCCATGCTGCGCATCGAGAACTTGAGAGCAGGCAACCTGCCGCCGCTGTCGTTTGCCGTCGCCGACGGCGAATGCCTCGCGATCGAGGGCCCATCGGGGGCCGGCAAGACGCGCCTCCTTCGCGCCATCGCGGACCTCGACGAGGCGGGCGGCTATTTGACGCATAAGGGAGGGCGGCGCGGCGAGATGCCGGCGAGCGAATGGCGGCGCAAGGTTCGCTACGCCGCCGCCGAGCCGGCGTGGTGGACCGACACGGCGGGCGCGGTCTTCAACGGCGACAAGCTCCTGCTCGAGCGTGCGCGCAAGCTCGCCGGCGACCTGGGTCTCGATTCCACCATTCTCGACCGGCCGATCGCGCAGCTCTCGACCGGCGAGCGCCAGCGCCTCGCCCTCGCAAGGGCCATGGCCGACCAGCCGCGCGTGCTGCTTCTCGACGAGCCGACCGGAGCCCTCGATCCCGTTTCCGCCGCACTCGCCGAGGAGCTGATCCGCTATCAGGCGCTTGCCGGGCGCTCCGTCATTCTGGTGAGCCACGACGCCGCCCAGGTGCATCGCCTCGCCGACGCGCGCCTCCAGCTCGGCCCGACGGCGCCGGGCCCCGCGCGGCATAGCAAGGGTAGCGACGCATGAGCAGCTACGTTGCCCTCGATGCCGTCGACCTCGCGCTGGCGGCATGCCTGATCCTCGTCAATGCCGCCGTATCACTCGCCTTCCGTCTTGGCATGGAGCGCTCGCTGGCCGTCGCCACACTGCGCGTCATCGTGCAGCTTTCGCTCGTCGGCCTGGTTCTGAAGTGGATCTTCGCGCAGACCTCGCCGCTGTGGACGCTGGCCCTCGCCGCCGTGATGATCGCCGCGGCCGGATACGAGATCTACTCACGCCAGGAGCGGCGACTGCCCGGGCTCTGGTCGTTCGGCCTCGGCACGGGCACGCTGCTGTTCGTTGGCACGCTCGGCACGGTGTTCGCCGTTGGCGCGGTGATCCAGCCCGAGCCGCTCACCGCGCCGCGCTACGTGCTGCCGATCCTCGGCATGGTGCTCGGCAATGCGATGACGGGCGTAAGCCTCGTGCTCGACACGTTGACGAGCGGCGCCGAGCGCGAGCGGGCGGCGATCGAGGCGCGTCTCGCCCTCGGTGCGCCGCGCTTCGAAGCCGTTTCTCAGGTGACGCGGCGCGCACTCAAGACCGGAATGATGCCGATCCTGAATGCCATGTCCGCCGCCGGAATCGTGTCCCTGCCGGGCATGATGACAGGTCAGATCCTCGCTGGCGTCGATCCGGTCGAAGCCACCAAGTACCAGATCCTCATCATGTTCCTGATCTCGGGGATGACGGCCCTCGCCGTGGTCATCGCGGTGTTCGGCGGCGTGATGCTGATCACCGACGAACGGCACCGGCTGCGGCTCGACCGGCTTTCGCAGCGCCGCGCCGAAACGAAAGCGCCCTGAAGCCATCGGGCTACAGGGCGCTCAATCGCGGTATCGACGGGATCGCTCCAACAGCGTGCCTTACTGCGCCGGCTTGGCGGCGGGCGCCGCCGGAGCCGCGTCGGCCGGCTTCGAGATCGCCCCGGTCGTCATCGACGAGGCTTCGCTCTTTTTCGCAGCGACGCCGGGCTTTTCCGGCGCGCCGCCATCACCCCAGCACACCGTCGCCTCGGCCCGGCAGGTGTGCTCGTCGAAGACGATGAAGTTGAGGAACAGCTCGCAGTTCACGTCCTTCTTGCCGACCGTGTACTTGGCGATGCCCTTCTCGGTGGCCCACTTGGCGATGTACTTGTCCAGCAGGTCTTTGGCGTCCTTCGTCGGCCCGTCCTTGCCGTAATCGTTCACGGAGAAACCGAGGCGCGTGCACTTGGCCTGCGCGGCGGGCGCGGCAACCGCCGAGATGGCGCCAGCGGCGACGGCGATGCTGAGAAGCTTGGCTATGGACGACATGACGAAGAAATCCCTCTTACGACACTCGGGTGCGATCGATGGAGTTGCAAGCACTCCGCACTTTCAGGTTTCAGAGCAACTTGATCCAACCGCTCTTCGCCACTGCATAGAATGTGCGGCCAGGGCTGCTCCAGCTCCCCTACTCTCACCAACAGCTATAGACGCCTGGACCTGGGGTTGCCTAGTGAGCCCGTCGAGCACCGCTCGGGTAGGAATGCCAGCGCATTGGGCCAGCGCGTCGCTGAGCTCCGGCTTTAGCTTTCCTCTCTAGCCCACTGTTCTGCGCTGAGTTTGGCGGAGCGGATTTCATGATGCGATCATCTCGACGCCGAGCCAGAGGACACGCCGGGCAATTTGCCCCCACATCAAAAAAATCGCGGGCGCGCTGCTTTCGCAACGCACCCGCGACGATCTCACGACAGCGGACCGGGTCAGTTCATATAGGGCGCGTCGCCACCGCGTGCGCTGCTGCCCGAGTCGAAAAAGAAGCCATTGTCGAACGGACCAGCAATCGTCTGCTGATTTTCCATCGAGGGATCGCGCAGCGTGTTGCCGGAACCGTAGCGGGCGAACGAGTCGCCGTAGGTGTTGACCGACTCCGCGTAGGAATACGA
>CALMPK010000353.1 GCA_937873575.1 uncultured Hyphomicrobiaceae bacterium | reverse complement strand
GCCGTGAGGGGTGAGCCCCACGGACCGCGGCAGGGTGCCGAGAGTGCCGCCGCGACTTGCTCCTCCTGCTGCCCCGATCCAGCGCGATCGTGAACTGCCATCTGATCCATAGGCTGCACCGCATTCAACCGGTTGCCGGTGCTGCCTCTGCCCGGCCTCTGTCGCGAACCGTGCTGCAACGGGAAGGAGAGGCGGAGCGAATCCTGGCCCGTGCCAGCGCGTGAACGACCCTTGGAGCCGCCCCCGTTGCTTCGGCCGCGCCGGCGGACAGGTGGGCGGCGGTCTAACGATCCACGCACGCCACGGAGGGCCCCGCGGGAGTTGCCTGGGGCTGGTGCAGCGCAGCGGAATGTCGCGCCCCTGTCATGATTTATCTTTTCTGGCTCAAATTCAGTCAGTTGCCTAACATTCCCGCTTGACGCGGGGTCTGCGGTCTGCTGCGCTGCGGTATCACAGAGAGGCCGCATGTGCCGCAGCCTCCGGCATCTCCAGACCCGTCTTCACCCTCACGAGGCCGCCGATGCAGTACGTCGCCTATGAGCTCGCGCATATGTTTATTCAGCCGATGCGCCTCGCCGCCAAGGCGCTGAAGCACTCGGCCGACATGCCGTTCAATCCGATCGGCAAGACGCCGATGATGCGCCACGTCTCCGCGGCCTGCGAGGTGTTCGAGGGCGTCACGCGCCGTTACGGCAAGCCCGAATGGGGCATCGACGAGACAACGATCCATGGTCTCAAGGTTCCGGTGCGCGAGGAAACGGTGCTGTCGAAGCCGTTCTGCAACCTCGTGCACTTCGACCGGCCGGAGGAGATCGTCGGCAAACGCTACGATCCCAAGGTCCTGATCGTCGCACCTATGTCGGGCCATTACGCGACGCTGCTGCGCGGCACCGTCAAGGAGATGATCAAGGAGCACAACGTCTACGTGACCGACTGGGTCGATGCCCGTGACGTGCCGGTGATGGCCGGTCGTTTCGATCTCGACGACTTCATCGACTACATCATCGACTTCGTGCGCTTCCTCGGACCGAACACGCACGTCATAGCCGTGTGTCAGCCGAGCGTGCCCGTGCTGGCGGCAACCGCCGTCATGGCCGCCAACAACGACGCCTGCCAGCCTTCGTCGATCACGCTGATGGGCGGACCGATCGACACGCGCCGCAATCCGACCGTCGTCAACAAGCTGGCCGAGGAGAAGCCGATCTCCTGGTTCGAGCGCAACGTCATCAACTACGTGCCGTTCGGAAATGCCGGCTTCATGCGGAAGGTCTATCCCGGCTTCATGCAGCTTACCGGCTTCATGACCATGAACCTCGAGCGGCATACCAGCGCACACAAGAAGCTGTTCGACAATCTCGTCAAAGGTGACTGCGACAGCGTCCAGCAGCACAAGGACTTCTACGACGAGTATCTCGCGGTGATGGACCTGCCGGCGGAGTTCTACGTGCAGACCGTCGAGACCGTGTTCCAGACGCACGCGCTGCCGCTCGGCACGTTGATGCACCGCGGGCAGCCGGTGGACTGCAAGGCGATCACCAAGACCGCCATCATCACTGTCGAGGGCGAGCGCGACGACATCTGCGGTCTCGGGCAGACCGAGGCCGCGCACGATCTCTGCACGAACGTGCCGATGGACGAGCATTATCACTATGTGCAGCCGGGCGTCGGCCACTATGGCGTGTTCAACGGCACGCGCTTCCGCACCGAGATCGCGCCGCGCATCCGCGAGATGATTCGCACGGTGCAGTTCAAGCGGCGCACGCAGAGCGCAGCGTTCATTCCGCAGCCCTATCGCAGCCTGCGGAGCGAGCGCGAGACGCAGTTCGACTGGCAGACGGGCCGTCCGGTTCCGGGTGCCGCCGCCGAATAAGGCGGCGGTCCGACGGGGTCAGCCGACGCGGCCGGTGAGGAGCGTCAGCGGCCACGTGATGCGGCGCGTCGTCGAGGGATTGCCCCACAGCGGCGCGAGCTCCGTCTCGAGCGCGACGACAGGATCGTATCCCTGCTCCCGGATGAAGCGGCCCGTCGCGGACCAGCTACGGAGGTAGCCGAGGAGCTGCGGCAGCGACCAATCGGCGTGCATCGCGAAGGCCGGTGTCGAGATGCGCTCGAATGGGAACGGCAACGTCGCGTAGCCGGCTTCGACGTGGTGGCGTTCCGGTGGCCAATAGGAACCGACCGTCGCGTCGTAGAAGTGGCGGGCCCGCGCGTCGATGGCGGCGTCGGCAGTGGTGTGGATGCCATAGGTCCACACGGCGACCAGGCCGCCCGGCTTCGCCACGCGCCGCACCTCGGCATAGAAGCGATCGAGATCGAACCAGTGCAGTGCCTGCGCGACCGTGACGAGATCGACGCTCGCGTTATCGAGACCTGATGCGTCGGCCGGTGCCGCGCGATAGGTGACGCCGGCTGCCGGCGTCGCCCGCGCGATCTGCTCGGCGCTGAGGTCGGTTGCGATCACGCGCGCGAAGTAAGGCGCGAGATCGACCGCTGCCTGTCCGTTGCCGGTGGCACAATCCCATGCGAGATCGCGCGCCGAGCAGGCCTCGGCCAGCCACGCGAAAAGTGCTCGAGGATAGTGCGGGCGGCTCTCGGAATAGGCATGCGATACGCGGCTGAAGTGGTCCTTCTCTGGCGAGGTCATGGTTACAGGGCCTTCGGGCTACAGGGCCTTCGACCGGGGAGCAGGCGTTCCGGGCCGCGTGCTCGCGGTCGCGGGCGGCACCGGCCGGCGAAGATAGACGAGCCAATAGACGAGCGCCACGAGCACGCCGCCGCCGACCATGTTGCCGAGTGTGACGGGCACGATGTTGGCCAGGATGGCTCCGACGCCGATCTCTGCGCCGGATTGGAGCGCGCCGATCGGCAGCAGATACATGTTGGCGACGGAGTGCTCGAATCCGAGAGCGACGAAGGCCGAGATCGGGAACACGATGGCGAGCGCCTTGCCTGAAACGGAATGCGCGGCAAAGCACATCCACACAGCAAGGCAGACCAGCACGTTGCACAAAATGGCGCGGAAGAACGCTTCCTGGGGAGCGATGGCGACCTTCGCTTCGGCGATCGCGCGCGCCGTCGCCGCGACGCTGCCGGAGCCGAGGCTCATGGTGCCGGCGAGATGCACGAGAACGACGGTGCCGAGCGCCCCGATCAGGTTGCCGGCATAGACGAGTGCCCAGTTGCGCAGGAGGTCAGCGGTCGAAACACGTCCATCGGCCCATGCCATGACGATCAGGCTGTTGCCGGTGAAAAGCTCCGCACCTCCCACCACCACGAGCACGAGACCGAGCGAGAACACCAGGCCGCCCATCAGCCGCGTCGGCCCGAAGCCGAGCTCGCTGCCGGTAACGACGACCGTATAGAACATGGCGCCGAACGCGATGAATGCGCCGGCCAGTATGCCGAGCGTAAGCGTGGTGAGGAGCGGCAGCGCGCATTTGCGCACGCCAACATCCTCGACGAGCTGAGCGATGCGTGCGGGCGGCACGACGTCGAGGGCGTGAGGTTCCGTGGGGCGTTCGGTCGGCTCCGATCGTTTTGCGAGATCCGGCATGTATCGTGTCTCCGCTTCTCTTGGCGCCGCTCGTCGGTCGGCGCATAAGGCTTGCCGCGTGTTCGTTACCGTTTTTTTGCGCGATGCTTCGGGCAGGTCAGCGACGAAGAGCGCCGCCATAGGGTCAGGCTGGTCAATATCGGGGCGGAGAATCGGGCCGCCCGCATTCGTCGGGGGGGGTTGGCGCCGACCCGCCATTCCCCCGATCCCGCACGCCATCCCGAGTTCGATCGGGTCGTGTGGGCGTTTCCGGTCCTTGCAAGTTTCACGCTGACCTGTTCGTGGGCGCGGGAGCTGAAGCGCTGGGGCAAGACGGCACTGATCGCCGTCACGGTGGACGTCCCCGACCGAGAGCCCGTCTACGTCGCGCACTACCGCAATGTGCCGGTGCTCTCCAGCGCTGCCGAAGCAGCCGGATTGATACGTTCACTGGCCGATCCGCGCGGATACGAGATCATGGTCCCTCGCCGCATCGCGCCAAGCGAGATTTGCCGGGTGAGGGTGCTGCCACGCGCAATCGGCTGGCGCTACTATCCGGGCGCTCGCGGTAGGCCGATGCGGCTCTGCGACTGCCCGGTATGCCTGCCGAGGAGTGAAGTCAAGGCACGGAGATACCGCGATGCCGTCCGATCGAGGCTCGCCAGGGAGGCGGGTAAGAAGTGACGCCAACAAGGGTGCAAAGGGCGACGGCGGGCCCGCGGGGCCGAACTCCTGCCTCCCAAATGCCAGTCGGCGGGGTTCAGGACCGGTCGCCGGTGGCGGCAAGCGCGCGGAAATAGGCGATTTCCGTCTGTCCAGCCGCTTGTGGCGGCTTGCCATCTCGCCAGAGAAAGTACATATAGTCGAGCATCGAATACGCCTTGGTTTGCTCTACACCGGCCCGACACTGCCCGTCGCGAGAAGTTCCAAAGCGGTTTGAGGTCCGGGGGCAATCCCGTCCTCGGAATACGACGGTTGCTTTGGAGGCAATGATGTCTAACGGCACAGTGAAGTGGTTCAACGGTCAAAAGGGCTACGGCTTCATTCAGCCGGACGAGGGTGGCAGCGACGTGTTCGTCCACATCTCGGCTGTTGAGCGCGCTGGCATGTCCACGCTGCGCGAGGGCCAGAAGATCGCGTTCGAGACCGAGCGTGGTCGCAACGGCAAGATCGCCGCGACCAACCTGCGCAACATCTGATCCGGCTCGGTGCCAGCGCCGGCCCGCGCGACGCGAGGCCAGGTATTTGGCACGGGTACGAACGGCTTCGGTCGTTGCGGAACTGAGTAAAAGCACGGGAGCAGCCAACGCTGCTCCCGTTGCGTTAGGGCCGGGCCTCGCGCCGGCCGATAGCGATAGCGCCGCGCGCAGGTGCGGCAAGGAGACGGAATGGCAAAGGAAGAGATGCTCGAGTTCGAGGGCGTGGTGGCGGAAGTGCTGCCTGATGCCCGCTGCCGTGTGAAGCTGGACAACGGCCACGAGGTGGTCGCCTACACGTCCGGCCGCATGAAGAAGAACCGCATCCGCATCCTGGCCGGCGACCGCGTGACGATCGAGATGACGCCTTACGACTTGTCGAAGGGCCGCATCAACTTCCGCCACAAGGATCAGCGTTCCGGTCCTGGGCCGGGCGGTCCTGGAGCGGGCCCGGGCGGTGGTCCCGGTGGTGGACAGCGTCGCCGCTGAGCGCCGGTCGTGTCGTACTGCGCAACGCCAGACGTTGCGCCATGAACGGTGCGGCGACGATCTGACGACATGCGATCCTGACGATATACAACGCGCCGGTCTTCCGGCGCGTTTGCGTTTGTGCGTTCGGAAAGTAGCGGCGCGACAATCCGCGGTCCATCGGAGTAACCGCGCCTTCATCGCGCAATTGAGCCGATAGGGCACTGGCCAGCGGGTCCGCCGGGCCATTGGCGGCATTGAAGAATACGCTTGTCAGTTGCTCGTTTCCGCTGCGAGCAGCCTGCGCGAATCAGAAATCCACGAACCATGACAAACCCGCATCGCGCAAGAGTGCCCGCTGGTTAGGCATCTGGGCTGCGGTCCCGTGTCATTTCCCGAATGCAAGTCGATGTTGGGCCGCACGTGCCGACGCGCGTTGGCGCGGCGCGCGGAGCGGTGGCGCGGTGCGCCGATTTGTATAATCGGCTCAATCGATTCGCCGCGGGCTGCGGCCCCCTGGAGGAGTGATGATCTCACGCCGCACACTTTTCGCGGGCGTTCTGCTCGGCCTTGCTGCGGCTGCCGTACCCGCGCTCGCCGGCGCGGGGCGTTATCGCAACGACTCGGGTCTGCGTTCAGGCAGCTTCGTGTGGCGGCCAGGCGTCGACAACCGCGGCCCCGTCACGGTCGTCGTCTCGCTCGCCGAGCGCATGCTGCACGTTTATCGCGGATCGGTGACGGTCGGCATGTCCACCGTCGTTCTGCCTTTGCCGGACGCGGAACTCGATGGCGGGGTGCTGAAACTCAGCGCCGCGCCGCCGGATGCCTCGCACGGCCATGATCGCAGGCTGTGGCGCGGCAGGGACCTCACGCACCCGAGTGCGGACGCCGCCGAGGGCGTGACTGCAGCCATGCCGCTCGTGTTGCTTCCCACGGATTTTGCAGGCCTGCTCGCCGGCATCACGGCCGAATCCGTCGTGGCTGTCGTCGCGCGCGAACGCAGCGATGCGCACGAGTTCGAAGCTTTTGGACCGTTCGGCAAGGAGATCGAAACCGGAGCGATTCTCGCCATCGACAACGTGGCGAGGTTTGCTGCTCCCGATCTCGGAGCATCGCTTTCCGCTCTGCCGCCTGCTGAAGCCGTCGTCGTTTCGCGCGCCGATGGGACCGCCTATCATCTGAACGCGGGCAAGGTCGTCGCCACCGTGCCGGTGATGATCGAGCATCCACAAACGCCGATCGGGCGCCATGCGATGGTGATGCTGGCCGCGGGTGATGCGAAGCGGCCGGCGCGCTGGCTCGCCTTCGCGCTCGGCAACGAGCAGGACGCCGAGCTGTTGACGGGCGATGCCACGGAAGCTGCCATGAAGCGCATTCGTTTTGCGGATCGCGGGCGCACCGAAGCTCTGGCCCAAGCCATGCGTCCCGGCACCGCTCTCATCCTCACCGACAGCGCGGGGCCTGGCACGCGTCAGGTCGCTTCGCAGAAGGTTGCGGTGCTCGGCTCCGGTACGTTCGAGGCGAGCATTCCTTTGCCGCCGCAGAAGCCGCCGCTGCCCCCGGAAGTCGCGGAGCAGGTCGCGAACGAGGCGGCGGCAGCAAGCAAGCTCACGCGCAAGGCGGCCATGGCCCGCCGCTACCGGCGCATGGCACGCAAACAAGCGGTGTCGGACGATGCGTGGATCGAAAAGATCCTCAGGCATTACTGAGCCGTCTGGCTATTGAGCAGGGCCGCCGCCGGTGACGGTCAGGTGTGCCTGAAGCGCCGCCTGCAAGGCCTCCGAACCCGCCCTTTCGGCCGTCGGCTCGGGAACGATCCAGGCGCGATAGTCACCGCCATCGATCACGCCCGAGCAACTGAGCCGGCCGCGTTGCACGCGACAGGTCTTGTCGGCCGAGACGAGATGTGCGGTGCGTCGGTCGTGGCGGAGAATGCGCAGGTCGATCGGCTGCATCCAACCCTTCTCGCTGGCGAGCGGGACACCGCGAAACGCACAGACGAGCTTGTCGCGGCAGGCACCGGCACGCTCGCCGAGAGCGACGCCCGGACCGAACGCTTTCGAACGGGAAATTGCTTTCGCGGCCGTGTCAGGTCCGCGGCTGATGTAGCAGCTCTCGTCCAAGCACAGCATCGGGTCGGCGTTCTTGTTCCAGCGGCGAATGCCCTTCTTTCCGGCATCCATCACCAGGAGCACGGTCACGGTGTGCCCGTCGAAACGCTCCTCGTTGGCGTCGATGGCGGGGACAGGGCCACCGAGAGCATGCGGCGGGGGCGCGGCGAGCTGGCGCTCGATCTTTGCAGCGAGCCGCTTTCTGTGCTCGGCGAAGCGGTCGCGCGCCACGGCAAGAGATTGCTCGGCGGCCTTCGCCGCGGCCTCGTTGCGCGCCTTCAATTCTTCGTTCGTGCGGTGTAGTGCCGCCGTCTCCTCGGCGGCCTTCTCGGCGCGCATGCGGGCTTCGGCCTCGTTGCGCTCCTGCGCTTCCTTGGCGCGGCGCGCCTCACGTGCGGCACGCAAGCGTTCACTCAGTTTGCGGCCGCTCTCCTCGGTCTCGGCACGCTTGCGTTCCGCGGCGATCATCTCTTCCCGTGCGAGGTCGGCCTTCGCGCGGGCCTCGGCCTCGGCGCGGGCACGCGCCAGCATTTCATCCTCATAAGCCTTGAGCGATTCATCGCGGGCCTTCGTCTTCGACGCCGGTGCCGATGTCGCCGGTGCGGCGGCCTGCTGCTTGCCGCCGGCCGCGAACCTGTCGGCCAGAGTGTGAGCGGCATCGCCGCCATCTGCCAGAGCCGGTACTGCGGCGACACCCGCGGCGGCGAACAGTGCCGCGGCCGCTGTCAGCAAGGCCGACAGGCGACGCGGTGCGCAGGCTCTCGCGAAGGCCTCGTAAGAAGTTTCTGCATCCGCCATAACCCGTCTCCGAAAGTTCTCGAGCACGAGTGCTTCCGCACGGCGTGCGTGCTGGAGGCTCCCGACTGAAAGGCCGTCACACACGTCGCGAGGCCGGTCTGCAACTTGCCGCCTGTCACGGACTGCCCCGCTCTCGCGAGCAGCAACAATCGTGTCGCCGACGCAGACATGACAGTACGCTAGCGCGGTGCTGCGACACCCGATCCGCATTCCCGCGATGTGTGCTTCACCAACCCGGGCGAGCGACGATCGAACACAAGCACCATCACTCGGCCACGTTTGAGGCAATAAAGCGGATGCTCCTTGAACGGGGCCTGAACGCGCTGATCGAAGACACGCCGTACCCGTGGAGAACGGTGAGGAGGCCGCTCAATCGCGCTGGGCCGGCTTCGCGGCCGCAATCGCGGCAAGCCCCTCGCGATACGTGGGAAACGCCAGCGCGATGCCGAGATCGGCCTTGATCCGGTCGTTGCGAACGCGCTTGCTCTCGGCATAGAAGCTGCGCGCCATTTCACCGATCGAGGGATCGTCGAAGGGAACCGCGGGTGGCATCGGCTCGCCGAGCAACTCCGCCGCATATGCGATCACATCCTCCGGCGGCGATGCCTCGTCGTCGGCGAGGTTGTAGACATCGTGGATGCCGCGGCCGTTCATCGATGCCTCGACGACGCGGGCAATATCCTCGACATGAATGCGATTGAAACGCTGGCCCGTCTTGATGATCCGACGGGCGCGGCCGGAGCGGACGTTGTCGATCGCGCTGCGTCCGGGGCCATAGATGCCTGCAAGCCGAAACAGTACGCAGCGCTTGCCCGCGCGCGCGGCGAGCGCCTGCCATGCGAGCTCCGCCTCGTGCCTGTATCGCGAGCGGGTCTGCATCGGGTTTGGTTCTGTCGTCTCGTCGATCCATCCACCCTGGCGGTCGCCGTAGACACCGACCGTCGAGAGATAGCCGATCCACGCGAGGTGCGGCGCGAGGGCGATGTCGTCCGCGTGATGGAGCAGCACCGGATCGCCGCGCTCGTCGGGTGGCGCCGAAACGACGATGTGCGTCGCCTTCGATAGGGCCTCGCGCACGGCTATGGACGGCGCCGTTCCGTCGAACACGCAGGTTTCGAGGCCGTCGACGCGCCGCAGCTTGTCGGCCTTGTCTGCCGAAGTTGCCGTCGCGAACACCGACCATTGGCTGCGGTCCAGGCGACGGACGAGAGCGCGCGCGCTGAAGCCGAGGCCGAAGCAGAGGAGAAAGCGCGCAGGCTTGGCTGTCATTGAGCGGTCTCCGGTCGATCGGGGGCGGGCGTCGTGGACGTGCCGTCGCGCAAGCTGGCGTCGCGCCACTCGGCGATGACATCGGCGTCTTGCTCGGTGGCGAGTGCACGGCGGCGCTCGCGCTCGAAATCGCCGCACGGCGCGAGGCGTGAGAGAGCCCAGACGGCCATCGCCCGCACGAGTGGCGAGGCATCGTCGAGCAACACCAGGATGCGCGGCACGAGCGCCGCATCCGCGGAATTGCCGGCGGCGATCAGCACGTTGCGAACGAAGCGATCGCGCCCGGTGCGTTTCACGGGCGTGCCTGCGAAGCGCGTGCGAAAGGCCGCGTCGTCAAGCGCCAGCAGGTCGCCGATCGGCGGGTTGTCGGTTTCCGCACGCGCAGCAAAGCGCGCCTCGCGCGAGGTGGCGGCGAATTTGTTCCACGGGCAGACCGCGAGGCAGTCGTCGCAGCCGAAGACACGGTTGGCGATCGGCTCGCGGAACTCGCGCGCGATGTGGCCCTTGTGCTCGATGGTGAGGTAGGCGATGCAGCGGCGCGCATCGAGCCTGTAGGGTTGCGGGAAGGCGTCGGTCGGGCAGGCGGCAAGGCAGCGGCGGCAGCTTCCACAATGGTCGGACGCCGGTTCGTCGGGTGCGAGTTCGGCGGTCGTCAGCAGGGCGCCGAGGAACAGCCAGGGGCCGTGTTCGCGCGACACGCGGTTGGTGTGTTTGGCCTGCCAGCCGAGTCCCGCCGCGGCAGCGAGCGGTTTCTCCATGAGGGGGGCGGTGTCGACGAACACCTTGACCTCCGCTCCGCTTTCGGCGGCGTGCTGCCGGGCGAGCTGCTTCAGCCGCGACTTGAGGATGTCGTGGTAGTCCTTGCCCTGCGCGTAGACCGAGATCGCGCCGCGCGTTTGCACGCCGAGGATCGCGAGCGGATCGGTGGCCGGAGCGTAGCTTTGCGCCACCATCACGATGCTACGTGCCTCGGGCCAGAGCGCACCTGGATCACGGCGGCGCTGGCGATGCGTCTCCATCCAGTCCATGTCGCCGTGCCAGCCGTTGTCGATGAAGGAATCGAGCGCGCCGGCCGCATCGTAGGGAGCGCTCCGCAATGCGTCGGCGCGCGTGATGCGCACATCGTCGAAGCCGAGCGCTCGGGCGGCGTCTTTGACACGTCCGGCGGCGTTGGCCTGTGCAACGGCTGGCGGTGACGTCGGCTTCACGGCGCTTCTCAAAAATCGAGGTTGGCGTAGTGCAGCGGTGCCGGTGTGCCGGAGATGCGGTCGGCCAGCAGCGGTCTGAACGACGGACGCGATTTCACGCGCGCATACCATCCCTTGGTGGCGGGGTATTCCTCCCACGGCACCTCGCTCAGATAGTCCAGCGTCGAGAGATGAGCAGCCGCGGCAAGGTCGGCAAAACTCATCTCGTCGCCGGCGAGCCAGCGGCGGTGGTGAGCCAGATAGGCGATATAGCTCATATGGTAGCGGAAGTTCGCGCGCACGGCCCGCAGGATCGCCACGTCCGGCGCTCCGCCGCCCTCGCGATAGCCGCGGTAGACCTTCTCCTCGAGAACCTCGCGCGTCACCTCGCGATCGAGCTTGCCGTGAAACCAGTCGACCAAGCGGCGCACCTCCGCGCGCTCTTCGCGGTCACCCGGAAAAATGGGGACGTGGCGGCCTTCGATCGGATGGCGCTTCAGCTCCTCCGCCACATATTCCGAGATCGCGTAGCTACCGCATAGCAACGGGCCGTTGGCGAGCGCGAGAACAGGAAGCTCGCCGGCCGGGTTCAGCGCCAGCAGCTCGGCACGATATTCCCACGGGCGATGCTCGACGGTTCGCGCCTCGAGGCCGATCTCGCCGAGCAGCAGGCGGATGGACCGTGAGCGCGGGCACAGCCGGTAGTGGGTGAGCGTATGCATTCCTTTCGCGTCGCTCCAAGGTCGCCGTCCGCGCGCGGCATGGTGGGGTGCGGGAAGAGAGGTTTGGCCGACCGCTGTGGCCGCAGAGCGGCATCGGGCGAGCGCCGAAAGCTGTATGACTGCGCCAGCGATTCTCGCACGTTAGTGTAGCGCGCGCGTGCCTCCGGGGCATCCGGCCTCTGCGCAAGAAATGGGCACGGGCGCACCATAAGCCAATCCTGGTCCACTTCCACCGGAGACCGCGATGCCGACGTGGCAAGTCATCCTGCTCGGCCTGCTCGAAGGGCTGACCGAGTTCATCCCGGTCTCGTCGACGGGGCATGTCCTGCTCGCCGGCCACTTTCTCGGCTTCAATTCGACCGGCAAGTCGTTCGAGGTGCTCATCCAACTCGGCGCCATCCTCGCCATCCTGACGGTCTATGCCGCGCGCCTTCTCGACATCCTGCTGAAGCTGCCGAGCGACAAGCGCACGCAGCGTTTCGTCGCCGGTATCCTCATCGCCTTTCTTCCCGCAGCGGTGATTGGCGCGCTCGGGCACTCCTTCATCAAGAGCGTGCTGTTCGAAACGCCGATGCTCATCTGCATCATGCTGATTCTAGGTGGCATCGTGCTGCTGGTCGTCGATCGCATGGCGCCCGAGCCCCGCTATCACGACGTGATGGATTTTCCCCCTTCGCTCGCCTTCAAGATCGGGCTTTGCCAGTGCCTCGCCATGATCCCTGGCGTGTCGCGGTCCGGCTCGACGATCGTCGGCTCGATGCTGCTCGGCGCCGACAAGCGCTCCGCCGCGGAGTTTTCGTTCTTCCTCGCCATGCCGACGATGGCCGGCGCGTTCGCCTATGACCTCTACAAGAACTGGTCGCGGCTGGCACCGGACGATGTCACGGGCATCGCGCTCGGCTTCGTCACGGCCTTCATTGCCGGCGTTTTTGTCGTGAAGTACCTGCTCGGCTACGTCAGCCGGCACGGATATGCGCTGTTCGGATGGTGGCGCATCGTCGTCGGCGCGATCGGACTTGGCGCGTTGCTCGCACTTCGGGCTTGAGCTGGTTCGGCCGGCGATGGGAGAGAGGGTTGCGCGCGTCGCTTTGTGCCGCCGTAGGCGAGGGGCCACGCCGCAATCGCAGCCGAGCGCCGGTCAGGTGAGCAGGCACCATTCGCGGTGTTTCGCGAACGAAACATGAGATGAAGTATGGGGCGCGCGGCGCATTGCGCTCGGCCCCCTTGCATGGCCCGTTGACGCGGGGCCGGATCAGGCGGCGTGAGACGTCGCAGGCGAGGTCAGCACCGCGCGCAAAGCCTCGGCATCGGGGGCAGTCCTCAGCCGCTCGAGGGTCGCCGGATCACGCACCAGCCGCGAGATGCGCGCCAGGGCCTTCAGGTGGTCGCCGCTCGCGTGTTCGGGGGCGAGCAGCAGGAAAATGATGTCGACAGGCTCGTTGTCGTGCGAGTCGAACGCGATCGGCTCTTCGACGCGGGCAAACAGGCAGACGATTGACTTCAAACCTCGGAATTTGACGTGCGGTATGGCGATGCCGCGACCGAGCCCTGTCGAGCCGAGCCGTTCACGCTGAAGCAGCGTGTCGAAGATCTCGCGCCCGTCGATGCCGGTCACTTCCGCAGCGCGCTGGGCAAGCTCCTGGAGGGCCTGCTTCTTGCTCTTCGCCTTGAGCGCCGGAATGATCCCGTTCGGCGCCAGTAGATCACCGAGGTCCATTTTGCTGCCGTCCCATCAATAGTTTCAGCCCGTGGGCGTGCCTGCATTAAGCTTGTGCAACGCGAACATGCAACCCGCATTTCGGCTGGCTCTCATGCATTTCGGCGTTGACCGGTGGTCACATCCCTGCATGTTCTGCAGCCCTGTAATGAACAGCCTGCAAAAATGGAGCCACGCGCGGTTTTTCCGTCCGGGCCGCACCGTGTCGCCTCTTTATAGGCAACTCTTTTCGAACCGCTTTGACATTGCACCACCTACGAAAAACGTAGGATCTCCGCTCGTGGTTGCGTGCCGCGGAACCTCTTGCGTTCCCGAGCCCACCCCCGCGTGCCCTGTCTCCCGGGCCCGTGTCCCGGCCTTGTAACTCTGTTACGAGCCGTTTTCGGCCACTCGGCATCGACCGCCTAGCAGCCCTCGACAATCTGGCCGTCTTCGACCAAATGGCCGCGCGCGGCCACCTGAGGCTTCGGCCACTTGGATAAGGCCATTGCCCCTTAACATCGCGGAGCCGCCTGCACCCGGAGCGCTCCACGATCTCGTCGTCAACCGGTCGCACCCGGGTCGGTGCCGGCAACTCCCGGGCGCGGTCATGCCGCTATATGCCCGGGCTGTCAACCGCAACCCGGGGGTTCTGCGACCCAATGCCGAGGCCGCCGCGTGTGCGCTCGGGTCGATCCAGCCCACATTGCCATCGACGCGACGATAAACGACGTTTAGTCCGCCGTGGGCCGCATTGCGGAAAACAAGGAACTGGCTTTCGGAAAGGTCGAGGTGCATCACCGCCTCGCTGACCGAGAGGTCTTTGATGCCGCGCTCGGCTTCCGCGATGATGATCGGCGCTTCCGAGTGGGGTTCGCCATGTTCGTCGTCCGTGGTCTTCACGGTGTAAACGCGAGCCCGGACCTCGGGCGCGTCGCCGTTCATCTCGCGCGATGCGTGGTGGCTCTTCAGGCGGCGCTTGTAGCGGCGGACGCGCTTCTCCAGGTGCTCTACGGCGGCATCTGCGCTTGCGTAGGCATCGGCACCGTCGCCATGGGCTTCGACCTGTAGGCCGGTGCGCAAGCGGATCGAGCAGTTGGTCCGGAAGCCCACCCGCTCCTTCTCGAGGCGGACGTGGCCGGACAGCTCGGGTCCGATGTACTTTTCCAGAACGGTAGAAATCTTGGCTAGGATGTAGGTTTTGAAGGCGTCGCCTGCATCGACGTTCTTGCCGGTGACTTGGATCGTCATTTCTTCGCCTGGGCTTGGATTCCAATGGGATGTGCGGGCCGATCGCGCGGCGGCATCGCTTGGTATCGCTGTCGTCGGCGGGGCCCTCCGATGGCCACGGTCGCCGAACAACGACCGTAACGAACCGGATCATGTAGAGACTCGACGGTAGAACTGCGTCCTGGCGCTGTCAAATAACACTCGTCCCGGGTCTGTAACAGCGATGGCGCGGCGGTGCCTTCACTCCACCCGAGTAACGCGCTCCGACATCTGCTTCTCGCGGCGCCGCTGAACGGACGAGGGGATGCGCATCGCCTCGCGATATTTGGCGACCGTGCGCCGCGCAATGTCGATGCCGTCCGTCTTCAGCCGCTCGACGATCATGTCGTCCGACATGATGGTCCGCGCGGTCTCCGCGTCGATGAGCTGCTTGATGCGGAAGCGAACAGCTTCGGACGAATGCGCTTCGCCATCCTCGGACGAGGCGATCGACGACGTGAAGAAATACTTGAGCTCGAAGATGCCCCGCGGCGACGAGAGATATTTGTTCGAGGTGACGCGCGACACCGTCGACTCGTGCATCTGGATCGCTTCGGCCACCGTCTTGAGATTGAGCGGTCGCAGGTGCTGTACGCCATGCGTGAAGAAGCCATCCTGCTGACGCACGATCTCCTCGGCGACGCGCAGAATGGTGCGCGCCCGCTGATCGAGGCTCTTCACCAGCCAGTTGGCGGTCTGCAGGCATTCGAGCAGATAGCCCTTGTCGCGCTCCGATGATTTGCTCGCCGAAACCTTGGTGTAGTAGCTGCGGTTGACGAGCACGCGCGGCAACGTTTCGGAATTGAGTTCGACCAGCCAGCTTCCGTCCTGCGCGGGCCTCACGAAGACGTCTGGCACCACCGGCTGAACCTGCGCCGATCCGAAGCTGAGGCCCGGTTTCGGGTTGAGGTGCTTGATCTCCTGGATCATGTCGGTGATTTCGTCGAGATCGACACCGACGGCACGCTTCAAGCCCGCGAGATCGTGCTTGGCGAGCAGATGCAAGTTGTCCAGGAACGCGGCGATCACCGGATCGTAACGGTTCTGGTCTTTGAGCTGCAGCGCCAGGCATTCGCTCAAAGTGCGCGCGAACACGCCCGGAGGATCGAGCGTCTGCAGCTTGGCGAGCACCGCGGCGATCTCGGCCTCACCGGTGCCGAGCTTGTCGGCGAGCTGTTCGAGATCGACGGAGATGTAGCCCGCGTCGTCGACGAGATCGAGGAGGTACTGACCGATCAGCCGTTCCGCCTGCGTCGAGAGCACGAGCGGCATCTGTGTCTCGAGGTGATCCTTGAGCGACATCTCGGCCGCGACATAGGCTTCGAGATTGTTGTCGTCGTCGCCGAAAGCGCTGTTGCGTGCGTTGACGCTCGACCAGCCGGAATCGCCAAGCTCGCCCGGCGAGCTGTCCGGGTAGACGTTCTCGATTTCCGTGTCGAACGCCGCGGCCGGGTCCGCGGGGGTGCGGGCCATGTCGAGCCAGGGCTCGTCGCTGAATGTTTCGCTGGCCGGCGCGGACATCTCGCCCGCAGGTCCCGATGACGGCGCCTCGCGATCGTCGCCGCCTGACGAGCCTGCATCCGCGGTCAAGCCGTCGGATTCGCTGCGCTGCTCGGGGGGGGCGGTATCGCCGGGCGCTCCGCCGCCGTTGATGTAGCCGGGGCCGTCACCCTCCTCGGCGCGCTCGAGGAGAGGGTTGCGCTCGAGCTCGGTCTCGACGAACTGGTTGAGTTCCAGGTTCGAGAGCTGGAGGAGACGAATAGCCTGCTGCAGCTGGGGTGTCATCACCAGCTGCTGGCTCTGCCTCATCTCGAGCTTGGTGGTAAGCGACATACCCTTCGCCTTCGGCCTCCGCGTCCCGTCAGACGACAGGTATAATCAACGCTCGTTAATGAACATGTCTCCGAGATAGACCCGGCGCACATCCTCGTTGGCTATGATTGTCTCAGGGTTACCGTGTGTCAGGACGTGGCCATCGTAGATGATGTAGGCGCGGTCGATCAGCGCCAGCGTCTCGCGCACGTTGTGGTCGGTGATGAGAACGCCGATGCCACGGTCCGTCAATTGTCGCACTAGGTGCTGGATGTCACCGACAGCGATCGGGTCGATACCGGCGAACGGCTCGTCCAGCAGCATGAACGACGGCCGCGAGGCGAGTGCCCGGGCGATCTCGCAGCGCCGCCGTTCGCCGCCTGAAAGCGCGATGGATGGCGACTTCCTCAAGCGTCCGATGTTGAACTCGTCGAGCAGGTCGTCGAGTTGCTGTTTGCGCTTTTTCCGGTTCGGTTCAACCAGCTCGAGCACGGCCATGATGTTCTGCTCGACCGTCAAACCACGGAAGATGGAAGCTTCCTGCGGCAGATAGCCGATGCCGAGCTTGGCGCGCTGGTACATGGGCAGATGCGTGACATCGACGCCGTCGAGCGTGATGAGCCCGCCGTCCGCGGGGACGAGCCCGGTGATCATGTAGAAGCAAGTCGTCTTGCCTGCGCCGTTCGGGCCGAGCAGACCGACGGACTCGCCACGGCGCACGCTCAGGCTGACGTTGCGCACGACCTTGCGCTTCTTATAGGCCTTCTGCACCTGATGGATGCTGAGGTAGCCCGGCCCGTCCGGGCCTTCGTCGCTCAGGGCGAGCAGACGCGCTTCCTCGTCCACCTCGGCGCGGGCCAGCCCCTGGACATCGTCGATCGCGGTATGGCCGCCAAGCTGCGGCAGACCTGCGGCATATCCGCTGGCCTGAGCCTGGTGGGGCGGATGCGGATGGCCGGCCTGTTGGCGCGGGGCGCGGCCATCGTCGTTTCCGCTGGGGAGCACTCGCTTCAGCACGGCATCATTCCGATCGGGGCGCCTCCCCCGGTCCGGCCCGAGCCGGCCCGGCAGGCAGCGCAGCATTGAAAAATCGAGCTTTCATGGCATCGGTAGCATGGCTTCGGGGTGTCGCTCCAGATGCCGCGCAATTTCCATTCCACAAAATGGAGACGGTTGTCGGGCAGGGCGTCAATTGCGCTCGGCAGGTGTGGCGCTTTCGCCGGTCGTGGTCTGCCAGCCGGGCGCCGCCGGCTTGGCTTTGGCCGCTGCGGCCGCCGCCGCGTTCTCTGCGGCCTTCGGGAAGAAGACGGCA
>CALMPK010000352.1 GCA_937873575.1 uncultured Hyphomicrobiaceae bacterium | reverse complement strand
ACCCCCCATGGCGGGGAAGGCGGGGGTGACTTGGGGAGCGAGGGCCGGGCTCACCGCCATAGAGATGTGCGACGCCGGTGGTGTCGACCCACAGGCCATCCTCCCCGTCGACATGGCGCGCCGGACCATAACGGCCGAGCCAGCCCGCCAGAGCCAGCAGGGCGGCGCGGTCTCGCCCGGGCTCGGCGGCGCGGCTCGCGAGCGCGGGCAGCACGGCGCGGGCAGCGGCGAGCGGCTGGCCCGGGCGCACGCCCGCCGCGAACGCGGTCTCGTTGACCGCGGTGACGACGATGCCGCGAGCCGCCGACGCCACCAGCACCAGCGGAGCCGCCGCCTCATGCCGACCGGCGGGCGGACGCGGCGGCGACGCCCCATCCCGAGAAGACGCCGCCCGCTGCCCCGGTGGGGGGGGCAGTGGGGACGCCAGTGGGGACCGTGGAGACGCGCGGCGCTCCGCCACCCGCATCCGCTCTATCGCCCACGCCGGAAACCATATCGAAACGATACGACGCATCGGACCACTCCAGTACGAACGGGCGCTCGGCGGCGAGCGGCTTGGCGCGGCACCGCTCCAGCGTCACGGAAATGCGCGACGCTCCCGGCGCGCGCGGCGCGAAAGCATGGGCCGCACTCGGCGCGCGGGCGACACGCCAGCGCGTGGCGGTAGCGGCGGCCGGCGCGTGCGGGCCTGCGAGAAGAAGGCATGGCGTGCGCCAGCGCTCGGCGGCGAGCGCCAGACGGCGCGCAGGCGTCAACGCGCCCCCGTCGAGCACGGCGACGACGAGGGCGAGCACACCCGAGCGCAGCCCTTCCTCCGCCGCCCACAGTGTCTCCTCGGGACGAGGCGTCGCGACCATGATCAGCCGCTCAGGCGGGATACCGAGACGGGCGACCCCCGGCGCATAGAGACGGCCGATCTCCGCCGCCTCCCGACGCGGCTCACACCACAGGATCGCCGGCGGCCCGATGCCGCCGCTACCCGCGGCACCAAGACGACGACGGGCGAGGGTGAGGGCGAAGAACGCCGCCGCCGCGCGATCCTCGGCCCGCACCCCGGGGCCTCGTGGGCGCGCGGGGCCACCATGCCGGCCAGCCGGCTCCCTTGCGCCTCGTTCGTCACCATCCTGGGCAGCCGCCACCTTGATCTCGTGCACGCCCCCCGCCTCGAGCCCGGCGGATGACAACAGCGCATCCACCTCCGGAGCACCAAGCCTCCAGGCCGGCGCACCAGCCACCTCAGGCCCCGCCTTGCGCAAGGCCTGGGCCTCCAGCGTCTGACGCAGAACCGCGAGCGCCTGCCGGCTTCGGGCATCCGGCGCGCCGGACAGGCTGGCCGAAGGCATGGCCGCGGAAGACACCTCGGAGGGCACAGCGGAAGACGAGGGCCCGCCGCCCGCCTCCACCGGAGGGGCATCCAGCGGAGGCGGCGGCGGTCGGTCGGCATCCGGCGGCAGGCAGGAGCGGGACTGCCCGTCGCCGGAGCCGGTTTCCTCGATGCACTCCTCCAGGCCGGAGTCGCCGAGACGCGCGTCGCCGAGACGCGCGCCGCCGAGATGCGACGGGCCGGGCCCTCCCGCCATCGCTGCCGGACCCGGGGCGCACCCCCGCGAACTTGGCGATGGATGGGCTCTCGCTGCGTCTCGCCTGCTCATGACAGCCCTCCCCGGCACGCACCCGGCGGGACCGCTCAGGGAAGGCGCACCATAAAGTTCCTTTTTTGTTCTATTCCCAGGCTGCGCCGATTACAAGCGGAAATGCGAACAATATGAGAACTCGGAGTGGCCCGCCGTGTCACACCCGCGCGAAAAAACCCAGCGGAGCGACCAAATGCCGAAACCCACACCGGCACTCGCGCGTTCTACGAAACGACAAAGCTCAAGCGTGCCCGCGGCCCGAAAGCCACGCACAGACGGCCCAATTCCCCGGCTTGCCGCGATGCCCAGCGCCCCAAGCCCCCGAATCGCCGCGAAACCCATGAATCTCCAACAGCAAATCAGCGCCAGAATGCAGATCGTGACAGTGGTGTTGCACGCCTGCTCTGTCTGCGCCGGGCGGAGCACGATATACGGAAACTTCACCATAACCGCGCAGCATCGCGCGTACCGTCCCTGACACCCGATACCGCCGTTCAGAAATGCCCGGCGCTCGGTCAGGGCCTGGAAACGAACCGAAGAAGATCACGGAGCCGCACCGCAATGACGCTGGTACCTGCCTCGCTACGGAAATTCAGCCGAGCCCTCGCCGCCGGCGCCGCCGCCATCGCGGCCACGATCGCCGTCCCCGGCGCCGCCTCGGCGCAGGATCTGATCGATTTCCTCTGGGGCGGCGACCAGGAGCACGGCGGCGGCCGCAAGACCGTCAGCTTCCCGGCCCAGCACAAGCCCGGACAGATCATCGTCTCGTTCGGTGACCGTCGCCTCTACCACATCGTCAAGCCGGGCCAGGCCGTCAGCTACCCGATCGCGGTGCCGCGCGAGCAGAGCCGCTGGCAGGGCGTGACGCAGGTTTCCATGAAGCGCGAGAACCCGCCGTGGACGCCGACGCCGACCATGCGCGCCGAGAACCCGCGCCTGCCGAGCTACGTACCCGGCGGCCATCCCATGAACCCGCTCGGCAACCGCGCCCTCTATCTCGGCTCGAGCACCTACCGTATCCATGGCACCGACGCGCCGTGGACGATCGGTCAGGCGGTCTCCAAGGGTTGCATCCGCATGTTCAACGAGGACGTCGCGAACCTCTATCCGCAGATCGCCGTCGGCACCAAGGTGACGGTGACATGGGACCGCTTCACGACCGGCGGCGTCACCGCTGCGGCCGAGCGCTCCGACGATGCGCTCGAGTCGGCCGCGCGCCGCTCGAGCGAGCGCCGCGCCCGTTACCAGCGCAACGTGCAGCGTTCGCGCAGCGCTTCGATCAATTAATTTGCCTAGGCCTGCGGTCACCGAAGCGGCGATCCGGGCTGGCACCACCGAGCAGACATGAAAAAGGGCGGTCCCACGGGGCCGCCCTTTTTCATTTGGTTGCGATCGGTTGAGAAGGAAGTGCCGGGGACTTCCAGCGAAGCCGATAGAACATCTCTAACTCCGGGGCGCGAGGCAGTCGTTCAGGCTGCGCGCCAGATTGCGCATCAACGTCGGATAGAGCTCGGGACCATTCGGGATCGACGCACCTTCCGGATCGAGTTCGCCCGAACGCGCAGCACTCCCCTCGATGACGCTCGCGACGATCCGCGGCGAGAACTGGGGTTCTGCGAAGACGCACGTCGCGCCGAGCTTCTGCACCTTGGCCCTGATGGCGGTGAGGCGCTTGGCGCTCGGCTTGACCTCCGGGTTGAGCGTGATCGAGCCCGCCGCGCCGAGGCCGTACCGGCGCTCGAAATACTGATAAGCGTCGTGGAAGACGATGAACGGCTTGCCGGTGAGCCCGGCGACACTCGATTTGAGCTCGGCGTCGAGGGCATCGATGCGCGCGATGGCGGCAGCGGCATTGGCCTCGAGCTTGCCCGCGAGATCCGGCGCCCGCGCCGAGAGCGAGGCGGCGGCGGCCCGGACGATGGCACGGGCGTTTTCCGGATCGAGCCAGATGTGGCCATCCTTGCCGCCGTGGGCGTGCTCATCGTCGTCGTGGTCATCATGATCGTCGTGACCGGCGTGGTCGTCGTGGCCCTTGCCATGAGGCTCCTTCCCGTGCGCCTCGTGGCCCTTGCCGTGGTCGTGCGCTTCGAACGTCGCCGAGGTTCGCGTATCGAGCAGTTCGACGCCCTGCGCCTCGGACAGCGTGACGAGCGTGACCGATTTCGGCAGGGCCTCCGCGACCTTCACGGTAAACGGCTCGAGCGACGGAGAGACACGGAACACCACGTCGGCGGCATTCAGCGCCCGCGCATCCGACGGCTTCAGCGAGAAGGAATGCGGCGACGCCTTGCCGTCGACCAGAAGTGCCGGTTTGCCGATGCCCTCCATTACCTGTGCGACGAGTGAATGTATGGGCTTGATGGTCGCGACGACCTTGAGTTCCCCCGCCGCCGCGGACGGAACGAACTGCGCGGCGATGAATGGAATAGCCACGGCGGTCGCGAGCAAGCCGAAGCTCCAGCGGCTCAAACCAGTTGCTGACGTCATCCCCTGATCTCCTCATGTTCGTATCGGGCGCCGCGCCGAGGCAGCCCTTGGTTCTGGTTGTTATAACATCACAAGCCATGAAGCAAGGCGAAGCTTCCCAGTCTTGGGCCAGCCTTGGGCCAGCTTTGAGCCCGCCTCGGGCCCGAAACCTGGCTTGCAAGACCTGGCCGACATGCGCTTCAGGCATGCTGCGGAGTGCCGCACGAGCCATGCCCGCGCACCGCCTGCCGACACCATTTTCTTGCGGTATCGTACGAACAGAGGCATCGATAGGGCGACCTCTGCCACAGGGTGGAAAGGTTCAGTCGCCTTGCATATCGCGGTGCCGCGTCGATGCTCGTCGCTTGTCGAGGGCCAAGCGGCATGGGGCGGGCGGGGTGGCCGATCAGCGTGGCCGAGTGGCACGGCACATATGCAGGCAAGGCGGCGCGCAATCGGAGCGCGGGCTCAGGGCGTCGCGCGTCGCGGGTTGCGTTCGCCGTGTCGGGGAGACCACGACGCCGGGACAGTCGTCGCTAATCTTGCGATACGCTATCGGACTGCCTTGAATGCGCCGCGGTGCCGGCCAGAATTGCCGGTTCGAGACCAATGCGAAATCCAATCGCCGCCGCAGACGGCGCGATTGACACGCCAATCACCTGGACAGCCGATGCCGAACACAACAGCTCACCCAGCCGCAAGCCGCACGAGACAGGCTCTCACGCGCACCCGCGCCGCCATCGCCGCGTGCGCCATCGCGCTCGTGCCGGGCACCGCGCTCGCGCATCCGCACGTCTGGGTCTCGGTCGAGGCGACCGTGCTCTACGACAAGGGCACCGTGATCGGACTCGCCCACAAGTGGACGTTCGACGAGATGTACACGGCGATGGCGATCCAGGGCCTCGATACCAACAACGATGGTGTCTACGACCGCAACGAGCTCGCTGAACTCGCCCAGGTCAACATCGACGGCCTCAAGGAGTTCGACTACTTCACCTTCGCCAAGCTCGGGCAATCGCCTCTGCCGTTCGCGCCGCCCAGGGACTATTGGCTCGAGCACTCGAACGGCGTGCTTTCCCTACACATGGTGACGCCGCTGGCGCAGCCTGTGCTCGCCGAGGCTGAAGGCTTGAGCTTCTCGATCTACGACCCGAGCTACTTCATCGCTTTCGATCTCGCCAAGACCGATCCGGTGCGCCTGTCGGAAGGAGCGCCAGCAGGCTGCGCCGCGAGTATCGGCGAACCGCTCGAAAACTCCGAACTCGCCCAGCGCCTCGGCGACGCCTTCAAGGAACAGCTCGGTGGAGGCAATGCGGCCGCGCTCGGCATCGGTGTCACCAAATCCATCATGTTGAGCTGCCCGAAGTCATGATGCGCAACGCAGCAAAGGCTACGGCGCTTGTCCTCGCGCCCCTCCTGGCGATCGTCCTCGCGACGCTCGCCGCTTCCGCACAGACGACGGCGCCGCCGCCGCCTGCCGCAAGCGCTCCCGCGCCATCGGCCGCGTCTCAGCCTGCGCCGCCGAGCGAGGCGGCAAAGCCCGCCGCGCCGCGCAGCATGTTCGCCGGACGCCCGCCGGCCGAGAAGGTCGCCGCGCCGACGCCGAGCGGCGGACCACTCACGGCCGCGTGGATCCTGCTGCTTCGCACGCAGCAGCAGTTGCATCAGTCGCTCGCCAAGGCGGTGCGCGATTTCAAGACCCGCGATCCGCTCGGCGCAGCCCTCACGCTCATCCTGATCAGTTTTGGCTACGGCGTGTTTCACGCCGCGGGGCCTGGCCACGGCAAGGCGGTGATCTCGTCTTACGTTCTCGCCAACGAGCGCACGGTGAAGCGCGGCATCATGCTCTCGTTCCTCGCCGCCGGCATACAGGGCCTTTCCGCGCTCATCGTCGTCGGCGTGCTCGTGCTGGCGCTCAATGCCACCGGCATGACCATCAAATCGACGGAAGCCTGGATCGAAACGGTGAGCTGGGCCTTGGTGATGGCGATCGGCGCTTGGCTTCTCTACGCGCAGGTCAAAGCCGTGCTCGCCGGCCGACGCCGGGCGAGCGAAGCTTTGGCGGCAAGCGACGGAGCCGCGCACGCACAGAACCACACCCATGGTCACGACCATGGGCACCAGCATTCCGCCGCCTGCGGCTGCGGCCACGATCACACGCACGACCATGCGCATGACCATGCCCACCACCATCGCCACGAACTCCACGTCGTGCGCGCTGCCGGGTCGGCGGTGACGGCAGCCCCCGCAGCGACTCTTGCTCCAAACCGCGCGACAGGGCAGGCGCAGGTCCAAGCGTCTCAGGCCCACCACGCGCATGCTCATGACCACGGCCACCATGACCACGGCCACGACTGCCACGAACACGATTGCTGCGGCCACGCCCACATGCCGAGCCCCGAACAGCTCGAAGGTGAATGGAGCTGGTCGAAGGCTCTGGCCATCGCCTTCTCGGTCGGTATTCGCCCGTGCACGGGCGCCATTCTGGTTCTCGTCCTCGCCATCAGCCAGGGCATGATCTGGGCCGGCGTGCTCTCGACATTCGCCATGGCGGTCGGCACCGCGATCACCGTTTCGGCCCTCGCCGCGCTCGCGGTCGGTTCGCGCGAGCTCGCAACCCGCCTCGCCGGTCGGGATAGCCGCTGGGGCTGGCGCGTCGAGCGAGCCGCGGGCGTTCTCGGCGCGCTGCTGGTGCTCGGCCTCGGTACGGCGTTCTTCTTCGCCTCGCTGCAACCGCAAACGCCATTCTGAGGCTGCGCCAGCGGCAAGACCGCGCGGCCCAACCAAGTTCCGCCGAGCCAAGTACGGTTTAACTAATATTGGCGGCCTAAACCCCCGCCGGCCACACCCCGGCATCGTTTTTGGCTCGCAGCGGGCTTTTGACCCAATCCGGGACCGCCTCGATGCAAAGCCCCATTGCCCGCCGCCTGACCGCCCTCCTCGGCCTCGCCGCCGCGGCGGCGCTCCTTCCCTGGCCCAAACCCATCGCCGTTCCGCCCGCTGCTCATGCGGCCGCCGTGCCGCCGGCCGAGGCCGCAGCGACCGGCCAGCCCTTGTTGGGCAGCGTGCAGCTCGTCGTGTTCGAGACGGAGGATTGCGTCTACTGCAATCTGTTCCGCCGCCACGTCCTACCCGCCTACAGCGCCTCGCCGCGCAGCCGCGACGTGCCCTTGCGCTTCCTCGATCTCAACGCTCCCGATGCTGGCGGCGTGGCCCTCGACGCACCCGTCGATCTGCTGCCGACCGCCGTACTTCTGCTCACCAATCGCGAAGCCGGCCGTACCCCCGGCTATGTCGCGCCCGAGAGCTTCTTCCACGCCGTGAACCACCTGATGGCGCGGATCGAGTAGACGCCCAGGGAGTTACGGCGCGCGCCGAGAGTGCCATCGCACTTTGATTGAATCGCGTTCGCGCTTCATCAAAGTCGCCAACAGCACTCAGAAACATGAGTGGAGGGTGCGTTTCACGATCTCGATGGAAGCGCATAGCACTTCCACCTCGACCGATCGCGCCCTGGCGCCGCGGCGTTGTCATCCTGGCGCCATTCGGCTTTGATGTGCTGCACCAAGCCGAAACGGAGCAGCACCATGCACCGCCGAGAGTTTCTGAAATCGACGAGCATCGCGGCACTCGCCGCTGGAACGCTGCCGGCCGCCGCCGCGACGGACGATGGAGACCGTCGTGCCCCCGCGCCGCGCACGCTGCGCGCCTCGCCACGCCCTGGGCCGATGCGGTGGCCGGCCCCGGCGACCGCGCAGCGGCTCGCCGCGCGCATCGCGGCCGCCACGAGCGGGCGGTGGAACGTCGAAGTCGCGGTTGCACACGATGCCCCCGGCGCCGTCATCGGCGGTGGCGCCGAGCTCAGCATCGCTCCCGAATGCGCGAACGCGACACGTCACCGTGCCTTTGCCTGGTTCTCCGGCCTGCCGGCCCGCATTGGCCTCGACGCCGAATCGCACGCCGCCTGGATCGCCACCGGTGGCGGACAGGAGCTGTGGGACGAGCTTGGCGCCGACCACAATCTCAAAGGATTGCTCGCCGGGTGGACCGGCGGCTCGCCGGCGCTCTGGTCGCGCGTGCCGCTCACCACCGCCGCTGATCTCGCCGGAAAGCGCATCGCCGTGCAGGGCCTTGCGCGCGACGTCGTGGCGGGACTCGGGGCGCTGCCCGTCACGGTAGCGCCGGAAGAGATCGCCGATGCGCTCGCTGCGGGCGAAATCGAGTTCGCGGTCGCCCCCGACGCCAGCCTCTCGACGCGTCGGCGTTTTGCTGACGCCGCTCCCTACGCCTATCACTCGAGCCTCGACCGCGAAGGCGGCGCCATCACGCTCGCCATGCGCCGCAGCTTCTGGGACGCTCTCGCCGAGGGCGACCGCATCCTGCTCTCCGCGCTCGCCGCCGAAGCGTTCGCCGCGAGTCGCGCAGAAGCCGCCGCTGAAGCGGCTATGGCCGCGGCGCTGCCGGCGGGTCTCCTTGCACCGATCGCCCCGCTGCCCGCCGTCATCGACGACGTGATCGAGCGCGTCGCCACGTCGGTGGTTGCCGAAGCGGCCGGCGCCGACGCCATATCGCGGCGCATCAATCACAGCTACATGGCACTCCGTAACCGGCAGCGCGACCGCGGCCTCGTCGGCTGAGAGGCCCCGCAGCGCCGAGCGCGAAACAGCAGTATCCCCCAGGGTCTTAATCTCAGGCGCTGCGGGGGGTATGAAACGATGGCACCGGACGATAGTGTAGTTTGACCTCGCCGGCGCGCGTCACGCCGCCCAATCGACGCGGCCGGAACGTGCCGCCTCTTCGCCCAACCGGGCAACGACAAAACTCGGGAGAACGCCAATGAGCACCGAATATCTCGCCGACGTGCAGCGCTATGTGCCCGCGGCCAACGAGAAGGCCGTCGGCGGCATCGTCAAGCACCTCGGCATCGCCTTGAAGAGCAAGGACGCATCGATGGTCTCGTGCTCGAGCAAGGACGAACTCGAGCGCGTTCGCGAAAGCTGGCTGAAGAAGAAGCTGGCGCTCGCCGACGACGACAAAGTCCTCGACTCCGCCATCAAGGAGGTGTGCGAGAAGATGAAGGGCGACAAGAACAAGCACCGCGTGACGTTCTACTATCTGCTGGCGGAAAAGTTCGGCAAGCTCGCCGCGCTCGGCTGATCGTTCGGATCGGCCCCGATGGCTCTGAAGGCCGCGGACCTGGTTCGCGGCCTTTGCCATTCCGGCCCTGCTCCCTGCCCGCAAGATTTCGAACCCTGAAGCGCTCCCCGGCCGGATGCGTCGCCGCGACTGGCGAGACGTGACAGGGGCGGCGAAGCGTGACACGCTCGACCCCAACCGCGATGCTGCCCGGAGGGCTCTACGATGCGGCCCAGCGCAAGCCTCGACGACAAGTTCGATCTCACCAAGCGCATCCAGCTTCTGACGGGCATGCAGGCGATCGTCCGGCTGGTGTTGAACCAGAAGGCGCGTGATCGCGCCGCCGGATTGAACACGGCGGGCTATGTCACGGGCTATCGCGGCTCGCCCATCGCCACACTCGAAAGCGCGTTCCAGCGCGCCGGCCAGCGCGTCGCGGACGCCGACATCGTATTCCAGCCCGCCATCAACGAGGACCTCGCCGCGACGGCCGTGTGGGGCTCACAACAGGCGGAGCTGCGCGGGGAAGGCCGCTTCGACGGCGTATTCGCCGTCTGGTACGGCAAGGGTCCGGGCGTCGACCGCTCGGGCGACGCCTTCCGCCACGCGAACCACGCCGGCACCTCGAAGCACGGCGGCGTCGTCGCGCTGATGGGCGACGATCACACCTGTGAAAGCTCGACCTCCGCGCACCAGTCGGAGTTTGCTTTCGTCGACGCCATGATCCCCATCCTCAATCCGGCCGGCGTGCAGGACCTGCTCGACTACGGGAGCCTCGGCTTCGCGCTGTCGCGCTATGCGGGCGTGTGGGTCGGCCTCAAGTGCGTCAAGGACAACGTCGAAAGCACGGCGGGGGGGGATGCCGCCAGCGACAGGGGGAGCGTGCGCCTGCCGACGCGCGAGGAACTCGCCATGCCGGCCGGCGGCCTGAACATCCGCCTCAACGATCCCCCGCTCGCCAAGGAGCAGCGGCTGCACGAGTGGAAACGCGCGGCGATCCACGCCTTCGCGCGCGCCAACGCGCTCGACCGCATCGTCTTCTCCGGCGGCGCCGATGCACGCATCGGCATCGTCACGACGGGCAAGAGCTGCGCCGACACGCGCGCCGCCCTCGACATGCTCGGGCTCGACGAGCAGCGCTGTGGCGACCTCGGCGTCCGTCTCTACAAAGTCGCGATGACCTGGCCACTGGAGCCCGAGAGCTTGCGCCGTTTCGCCGATGGTCTCGATCTCGTCGTCGTCGTCGAGGAGAAGCGCGCGCTGATCGAGACGCAGGTGAAGGAACAGCTCTACGATCTCGAGCGCCGCCCCCGCGTCGTCGGCAAGAAGGACGAGACCGGCGCATGGCTGCTGCCCGCGACCGGCGCCCTCGATCCGCTCACCATCGCCATCGCCATCGGCGAGCGTGTCGAGCGGGTCGGCGCCGACGATGACCTCTCACGCCGCCTCGAAGCGTTGCGCGAGGCGGGCCGCCGCCGCCAGCTCGCGCCGGAGGCGCTGGTCCGCCGGGCCTACTTCTGCGCCGGCTGCCCGCACAACACCTCGACCCGCGTACCCGAGGGCTCGCGCGCCTACGCCGGCATCGGCTGCCACTACATGGTGCAGTGGATGGACCGCTCCACCGAGGGCTTCACGCAGATGGGCGGGGAAGGCGCCAACTGGATCGGCGAAGCGCCGTTCTCGCGCCGCCCGCACATGTTCCAGAACATCGGCGACGGAACCTTCGTGCACTCCGGCAGCCTCGCCATGCGTGCCGCTATCGCGTCCGGCGTCACCATGACCTACAAGCTGCTCTTCAACGATGCGGTGGCGATGACGGGCGGGCAACCGCTCGACGGCCACATGACGGTCGGCCAGATGGTGCGCCAGCTCGAGGGCGAAGGCGCACGTCGCATAGCCGTCGTCAGCGACGAGCCGGAGAAGTATCGCGGCGGCGATCTGCCCCGCTCCGTCACAGTCCATCATCGCCGTGATCTCGATGCGGTTCAGCGTGAGCTCGAGGGCGTCACGGGCGTGAGCGTCCTCGTCTACGACCAGACGTGCGCTGCCGAGAAGCGCCGCCGCAGGAAACGCGGCGCGCTGCCCGATCCCGCACGGCGCGTCGCCATCAATCACCTCGTCTGCGAGGGTTGCGGCGATTGCGGCGTGCAATCGAACTGCGTCGCGGTGCTGCCACGCGAGACCGAACTCGGCCGCAAGCGCGCCATCGACCAGTCGGCCTGCAACAAGGATTATTCCTGTATCGACGGGCTGTGCCCGAGCTTCGTCACGCTCGAAGGCGCGCAGCCGCGCCGGGCGCAGAGCCAACGCCTCACCGGCCCGACCGCGCATCTGCCCGAGCCGCGTCGCGGCACTCTTGATGCGCCGCTCGCGATCCTCGCCACCGGCATCGGCGGCACCGGTGTCGTCACCGTCACCGCGATCCTCGCGCAGGCCGCGCATATCGCCGGCCTCGGCTTCGGCGCCATCGACGTCACCGGCATCGCCCAGAAGGGCGGACCCGTCGCCTGCCACATGCGCCTTGCTCGAACGCCCGAGCAGATCCATGCGATCCGTGTCGGTGTCGAGGCGGCCGACGTGATCATCGGCGGCGATCTCGTGGTGACCGCGGCGAACAAGGTGCTCGAAACGGTGCGGCCGGGCCATACCGCCATCGTGCTTTCGACACATGCCGCGACGACGGGTGATTTTACCCGCGATCCCGATCTCGCCATGCCTGAAGATAAGCTCGAGGCAGCGATCCGCGAACGCGCTGGCGCCCGCCGGCCGATCACGCTCGACGCGCAGGAGATCGCCCTCGCTCTTCTCGGCGACAGCATCTATGCGAACATGCTGCTCGTCGGCGTCGCCTATCAGAAGGGGCTGCTTCCCATCGCGTCGGATGCGATCGATGCCGCGATCCGCCTGAACGCCGTCGATGTCGAGGCGAATGCCCGCGCCTTCCGCCTCGGCCGCGCGTTCGCGCACGATCCAGATGCCATCCGCCGGCTGATGCCAACGGCAACTCCACAGCGCGCCGAACCCTCGCCAGACGCGCTCGACGAACTCGTCGATCGCCTCGCGCGCGATCTCACTGGCTATCAGGACGAAGACCTCGCCCGCCGGTATCGCGATCGGATCGGACGTCTGGCTGCTGCCGAGCGACGTCTTGCGCCCGGCATGACGGGGCTCGCGGAGACGGCTGCTCGCGCCTACCACAAGACGCTTGCGATCAAGGACGAGTACGAGGTCGCGCGCCTCTTCACCGATGGCCGCTTCGCCCGCGATATCGAGGAGCACTTCGAAGGCACGCGGCGGGGGCGCTTCCACATGGCGCCACCGCTGCTGGCGCGCATCGACAAGGCGACGGGGCGTCCGCGCAAGATCACGTTCGGCCCGTGGCTGCTACCCGTGTTGCGACTGCTCGCCAAAGGCAAGCAGCTTCGCGGCAGCGCGCTCGACCTCTTCGGCCACACGGCGGAACGACGGGCCGAACGCGCGCTGATCCCCGCCTATGAAGCGCTGCTCGACGAAATCGAAGCGCGACTCGACGCCAGCAATCACGCGCAGGCGGTGGCGCTCGCCCGCCTGCCGCTCGACGTGCGCGGCTTCGGCGTCGTCAAGGCGCGCGCCATGGCGGAGGCCGAGCGCGAGCGCGCCGCGCTGCTCGAGGAGTTTCGGCGACAGGCGACAGCGGGCGTGCCCCGCGTGCCGGAGCCGTCCGCCGCGGAATAATAGGGCTTCGACGCTCGGATCAGCGTTGTGCGGTCGAGAAACCGGCGAGCCATGCCTCGATCTGCACGAGGCAGCGCTGGCTGTGCAGCACGCGCAGCGTATCATCGGGCGCGGGCAGCGGCGAGATCGGACGCAAGCGCAGCGTTCGGTTGGTGCCGTCGGCGAGCGCGATGGCATAGAGCCCGACGTCGGTGCCGACATCCTCCGGCCAGGGTGCCGTGGCCGAGCCGACATCGAACGACGCCTCGCCGCGGTTGTTGGTCTGCCGGTTGACGACGGCGATGGACATCGGCTTGCCCGGTCGCGCCCGCATCAGCTCGAGCTTCGCCCCCTTCTCGATGCAGACGTCGCCGCCGGTATCGATCGGCACCTGCCGCCACGAGAACGACAACCGCAGCGACGGCGCGGGAGCAGCGGCCGGTGCCGGTGCAGCAGCGTCACCGCCGCGTGCCTTCGGCGCCACCGAACGCACCGCGCCGATCACCGACTCGTCGGCGCGCTTCTGGCGTGACAGCACGTTGACGACGTCGTTCCAAAGTCCCTCGTTGCGCGCTTCGCCCTTGGTCAGCTCGGCGACCTTGGTCTTGACCGGTCCGGTGAGCTCCTGGGTGCGCCCCGAAGGCAGCATCAGTCGGCAGCGGCTGCCGGCGGCGACCTCGATGGTCGCGCTGTCGGCGAGAACCGTTCCGGCTTTCACCGTTGGCGAGCAGGCGCTGAGCGCCACCGCCTCTGCGCGCGCCTGTTCTGGAACCAGCGTGCCGGCGAGCATGAGCAGGGTCGCGCCGGACACGATTGCCAACTTCGATGTCATTCAGATGCCCTCCACTAGTCGCGCCGCGTCGCCGCATGCGCCGGATTCCAAAGTCACGACGTCTCTGGCGTCAGCCGCCGAGCCAGCGACGCCCGAAACGGCCGGCAACAGCCCCGGCGGCGAGCGTAGCCGCCAGCGCCGCGAGCGGTACGATCTCCTGCGATTGCCACAAGGTGATGGCGCTCGTCGCTATGATGAGTGACACGCCTGTCGCGACCAGTGCGCTGAGCACCAGACGGCTGCGCGCTGCGAACCAGCCGGCAAGGACGCCGAGGAACGCTGCCGCGAATCCGAGCACGGCATGCCCGACGGTTCCGATGTCCTCGATGCTGCGACCGTCCAGCAATCCGGCCAGGATCTGCGCATGCACCGCAACGCCCAGCATCTCCTCGCCCGTCACCAGCGTTAGTGGCGTCGGGTGACGATCACGGCCGTCGAGATCGGCGCCGACCAGCACGATGCGTCCGTCGAGCTGCGCTTCGATGGCGTGGGCCAGCGCCCCTTGGGGATCGGCCTCGGCGAGCAGGATGGTGTCGGCGTCGAGCGTGATGAAGGTATCGCCGCCGCCGCGCGGCGGGGCGAGCCAGGGGATGCGGCGGCTCGACGGCCAAGCCGTGGCACCGACAGAAGCAGCGATGGCCTCGGCGAACGAGCGCGTATAGCGGGACTCCGGCCGGGCGGCGGCGCGGGCGCGCACCACGTTGCTCTGCTCGGCCTCGCGCACGTCGTAGCGGAGGTTGAAGAAGCCGAACGGTTTGCCGGACTTGTCGAGAAAGCTGTCCTGCCAGGCGCGCCGGCGGGGGTTCATGGGCGTGCGCTCGTCACCGCCACCGAGGACGATGTCGGCGCGGCGGCTTCCGAGCGCGTCAAGAAACGCACGATCCTTGTCAGGCTCCGTAGCCTGATCGAACAGCAGATCGATGCCTATGGCCCGCGCGCCTAGACCGTCGATCGCGCGCACCAGTCGCGCCAGCAGGGCGCGATCGATCGGCGAGACATAGGGCAGATCGGCCAACGTCTCTTCACGGATCAACACAAGCGCGATCCGCGGATGCGGCTCTGGCGGACGATCGGCCACCAGAGCGACCTGCAGATCGTTCGAATATTCAATGAGCTTGACGAGCTGGTGCGGCATCCAGCCGGGTGCGAGGATCTTGAGATGCCAGTCCTGCGGCAATCGCGGCAACGCCACGGCAGCGGCGATTGCGCCGACGACCGCGAGCAGCAGGCCGAGCAGGCGCACGCGCGCAGAGCCGCCATCGACGCCCCAATGCCTGAACGCCTGGAACATTCCCCCTCCCGAGACTGAGGCGGCTGAACCGCCCGTGCGCGCGCCGGTGTGATGCCCTCCCCCGTCCACCCCGCGCCCACCGGTTTACCCCGCCGGCGCGCCGCTGGGCACCCCGTATCGCTTTTGAACACACGTCAGAAAAGTGGCGGCGATTTGCCCGCCGCAAGCATATTCGTCCGCCGCCCCCGCCCGAGCGAGAGGCGCCGGACGCGCCGGCAGGCCTCGCCTAACTCTACGTCAAGCAAAGGATTCTATTGGTTCCCGGCTTGGTGTAGGATGAAAGTGAAAGTAGTGCGGGCGACCCGGGGGGCCCGAGCGTGCCGCGCATGCGGCACGGCCTTCTTCCCGTTGCGTTGTTTTCCGGTGTCGCGTCGCACATGCGCGCGGCACCCCGTGTGTGAAGGCGATCAACATGAACGCGACATCTCTCAACGCCTTGCGGGCGGCGCAGCCCGCCCGCGACCCCCAGGACGAGAAGATGGAACAGATCCGCGAGCTTCTTGTCGGCGACATCCTGCGCCAGACCGAGCTTCGCCTGACCAACCTCGAAGCCCGCATCAAGGATTTCGAAACCACGGTCGGCAGCCGCCTCTCCGCGCTGCACGCGCGCATCGAGGCGCTTTCCGGCGAGATGGGCTCACAGCACCGCGCCTCCTTCGACGATCTCGGCAAGAGCGTTCTCGAACTCGCCGAGCGCATCCGCAAGATCGCCCGCGACTGAGGCCGCACCCACTCGGGTTGCATCGACAGGTGATCGGCAAGCGCGATGTCGCAAAGCGTTACCAAGCTCAAGCAGCTTTTGTTCGACAACGAAGCCGCGACGCTCGAGGAACTGTCACGGCGCATCGATGCGCTTGCGGCGAGCGGTACTGCGTCGCGCGGTGAGCTGCTCGAAGAACTCGGCCGCGCCGTCGGCGAGCTCAGGCAATCCAGCACCAGCATGCGCGCCGAGATCGACGCGCGGATGGAAGAGATCATCGCGCGCGTCGGCGACGACGAGACCCTGGCGCGTTCGGTCGCACTGGTGCTCGACCGCGCACTCGTTCAGGCGGAGGAGCAGCGCCACGACGATCTGGCCGACGCCGTCGCGCCGGTCGTCATCCGCACCGTGCGCAGCGAGATCCGCAACAGCCGCGACGAGATCGTCGAGGTCCTCTACCCGATGACCGGCCAGATGGTGCGCGCCTACGTGGCGAGCGCCATGAAGGACCTGCTCGCGGAGGTCAACAGGCGCCTCGAATCCAATGCCTTCATGCTGCGTCTGCGGGCCATCACGAGCGGACACTCGGCGGCCGAGCTTGCGCTCGCACTGAGCCAGCGCGTGGTCGTCGAGGATCTGCTGCTCGTGCGGCGCGGCAGCGGCGAGCTGATCGCGCGCTGGCCGGAACGGGCGAACCACAACCACGATCACGTCCTCGGCGGCATCCTCACCGCCATCAACTCGTTCGTATCCGAGGCCCTCGACGACGACGAGAACGCCCTCCGCCAGATCGACCTCGGGCAATCGCAGATCTACCTGCGGGCGTCCCCCGCCTACCTGCTCGCGGCCAAATGCGGCGGAACCGCCGCCTCCTCCATCGAGCGCCTGATCGACGACGAGTTCCTCGCCTCGGTCGCGACGTTCGCCGCCGGCAATGAGCGCAAGGACGCGAGCGACGCCACACGATCGGAACTCGAGGCCCTCGCCGGCCGGCTCGACGACCAGCTCGCCAAGAAGTACGCCGAGCTTTCCGCGCCCACAGGCGGTGTCAGCCCAATCAAGCTGCTGGCCTTCGTCGTCGGATTGCCACTCGCCGCGTGGCTCGGCTGGACCGCTTACATCCGCTACGAGACCGCCCGCGTCACGCATGTGGCGAGCGAGATCATCCAGACGAGCCCCGAGATCCGCGGCTACCCGACACGCCTTCAAGTGACGCCGCGCGGCAAGTCTGTCGCGGTTACGGGACTTGCCCCTTCGGCCGAGGCGCAGCGCGCGGTCGGCGCGCGGCTCAAGGCGGCGCTGCCGTCGTCGACCGTCGACAACCAGCTCGCCGTTCTGCCCGGCGCCCCCCCCGACACGACGCCCGAGATCGCGCGCCTCGAGAGCGAGCTTGCCGCCATCAAGGCGGACGTGCCCCGCCAGATTGCACTTCGTGCCGTCGCTCGCGCGCGAGAGAGCCTCGCCACGTCGGCAACCGAGCTCGAGCAGCTCGCCAGCCTCGCCAAGGGCGAAACGGAGGGCGCGCGGGCAGCCGTCGCCGCCGCGAGCGGGGCGGTGCGGGCGATCATCGCGGTCGCCGACGCGAGCCATGGCGTGCTCGA
>CALMPK010000351.1 GCA_937873575.1 uncultured Hyphomicrobiaceae bacterium | reverse complement strand
GCGGCTTTGATCGAGCGAATGCAACAGTACGTGGACACAGGTGGTAGGAAGTTCACCCGTGATGAGCTCAATGAGCGATAGGTTCATCGACACGAACGTGTTCGTCTACATGTTTGATCGTACGGACGGGCGGAAGCGCTCCATTGCGACGGAAATTGTGACATCCGCTATTCGCGAAGCGTCCGCGGTCATCAGCCACCAGGTGGTGCAGGAAACCCTCAACGCCGTGACCAGGCGGACGACGCCGGTTGCCACGCCTGAGGATGCCCGGGAGTTCTTGGACCAGGTGCTGAGTCCGCTCTGGACGATCTGGCCGGGCATTGAGACCTACCGGAGCTGCCTCACGCTCCAGGCACGCTACGGCTTTTCCTTCTATGACTCGCTCATCGTTGCCGCCGCCCTCGATGCGGGCTGTTCCCAGCTCCTGAGCGAGGACTTCCAGCACGGGCAGCGGATCGAGGGGCTCACCGTCCACAATCCGTTCCTGTAGCGCCGGCGGCAGGCAAAGAAAACGAGGCTCCCCGCGTTGGGGAGCCTCGTTGCGTGTGTGGTTCGCCGCAGCGTCTACGTCGTCCGCATCGCCAGGGTCTGAGCGAGGTCCAGGTGGATGCCGGGGCCCATCGTCGTCGTCAGCGTGGCGCTGCGGATGTACTGGCCCTTGGCTTCCTTCGGCTTGGCAGCGTTCACCGCCTCGATGAAGGTCGCCATGTTCTCGCGCAGCTTCGCTTCGTCGAAGCTGACCTTGCCGAGCGGGACGTGAATGTTGGCGAGGCGGTCGAGGCGGAACTCGACGCGGCCCTGCTTGGCATCGTTCACGGTCTTGGCGATGGCTTCAGCGCCGACGACCGTCCCCGAGCGCGGGTTCGGCATCAGGCCGCGCGGGCCGAGGACGCGTCCGAGACGGCCGACCTTGCCCATCATTTCGCGGGTGGCGATGGCTACGTCGAAGTCGGTCCAGCCGCCTTCGATCTGCTTGATCAGGTCGTCGCTGCCGACGAAATCGGCGCCCGCTTCGCGCGCGGCCGAAACGGCTTCGCCTTCGGTGAAGACGAGGACGCGCATGACCTTGCCGAGTCCGTGGGGCAGAACGGTGCTGCCGCGGATCTGCTGCTCGGCGTGGCGCGGGTCCAGGCCGGTCTTGATGTGGAGTTCAACGGTCTCGTCGAACTTCGCCGGGTGGATTTCCTTCGCCAGGGCGATGGCCTCTTCCACCGGGTAGAACTTGGTCTTCTCGACCTTCGCGGCCGCCTCGTTGTAACGCTTGCCCTTCTTTGCCATGGCTATTCGACCTCGATACCCATGCTGCGTGCGGTGCCTTCGATGATCCTCATCGCTTCGTCAATGCTGTTGGCGTTGAGGTCGGGCATCTTCGTCTCGGCGATTTTGCGGATGTCATCCGAAGAGACCTTGCCGATCTTGTTCAGCCGGGGGTTTCCGCTCCCGCTCGCGACGCCGGCCGCCTTGCGGAGCATGTCCGCTGCCGGAGGCGTCTTCAGGATGAAGGTGAACGAGCGGTCTTCGAAGATGGTGAGCTGGGCCGGGATGATCTGGCCGACTTTGTCCTGCGTGCGGGCGTTGTAGTCCTTGCAGAACTCCATGATGTTCACGCCGTGCTGGCCGAGCGCTGGGCCAACGGGCGGGGCGGGATTTGCCTTACCCGCCGGAAGTTGCAGTGTCACCACTGCGCGGACTTTCTTTGCCACTGGGGTCTCCTTGTGTACGAACGGCGCACTCGGTGGCGCGCCTCCACGAATTCGGCGTTATGGCCGAACCATTATTGTTGCCCAAAGCCGGGTCCGGGGCAATTCAAGACGGGTTCCAATAGTTTGGCCGATCGGCCAAATATTTCCCGAGCGCTGACTTCCATCATGGGTCGGCGTGCGTATACTCCGCAGAGCACCGTGGTGTCTATGACCGCCATCATAACGGTGAATCCAAGGGGGATAGTTCTTTCATGTCGGAAGTCGACAACTACTGGAAGCGACGGATCACGGGACAAAGCGTGTCTCGCCGCCGCGTGCTCGGCGGTGCAGCGACCGCGGGCATTGGGCTCGGCGCACTCGGCCTCGTTGGCTGTGGCGATGACGACGACGATGACGGCGGCGAGGCAACCGCACCGCCATCGAACGGCACCACTGCCGCTTCGCCGAGTGCCGGCGCCTCGCCGACGACGGCTGCGGCGAAGCCGCAGAAGGGCG
>CALMPK010000350.1 GCA_937873575.1 uncultured Hyphomicrobiaceae bacterium | reverse complement strand
CAAACGGTGCGCGTGGCGACCGTGCAATTCCAGATGCGTGGATTGAAGGACAAGAGCGAGTTCAAGAAGCAGGTCGAATATTTCGTCGACGTCGCCTCCGATTACCGGTCTGACTTTGTCGTGTTCCCGGAAAACTTCACCTTGCAACTGCTGTCCCTCGAAGAGAGGCCGTTACAGCCGAAGGAGGGCGTGGAGCGCATCGCCGATTATACCGAGTGGTTCATCAAATTCATGAGCGGCTTCGCCGTCTCCTACAACATCAATATCGTTGGCGGAACGCACCCGATCATCGATGCGAACCAGGACATCAAGAACGTCTGCTATGTCTTCCTGCGCGACGGCTCCGTGCATTTCCAGGAAAAGATTCACCCAACGCCAAGCGAGAGCTTTTGGTGGAACATCAAGGGCGGAACGCGCGCGGAGGTCATAAACACGGACTGTGGCCCCGTCGGCGTGATGATCTGCTACGACAGTGAATTCCCCGAGATGGCGCGCCATTTGGTCGACCAGGGTGCGATGATCCTGTTCGTGCCGTTTTGCACCGACGAGCGGCGCGGCTTCCTGCGTGTGCGCTATTGCTGCCATGCGCGGGCGATAGAAAATCAGGTCTACGTCGTACTGTCGGGCGTCGTCGGAAATCTGCCGAACGTTGAAAATATGGATATCCACTACGCGGAAAGCTGCATCCTGACACCGTGTGACTTTGCATTCGCGCGTGACGGCATCGCCGCCGACACGGCGCCGAACACGGAGACCATTGCGTTCGCGGACCTCAACATTGGCGATCTGCGCGCGGCGCGTGGTGCGGGTACGACGCGCAATCTGCTGGACCGCCGCTTCGATCTTTACCGGGTGTCGTGGCGCGACCAGCGGCAGCGCCGGAAGGCGGCCAAGTGATGGGTCAAAAATGAATCTGCCGAGCCGCTGCACCGCCTCGCCGAAAGGCCGTAACGGGTGAAGTGCTCCGTGACACGCCGCCGGGGAGTGGTGGGCAAGTTACGAAGGCGGTGTTCTCGAGAGCCTGTCTGGTGGGCGTCGAAACTTGCCCGTCCATACCTCTGGACCTACGCGAATGGCGCGATCTGCGGAAACCAGAGGGCCCGCCCCCGCTCGGCATAGGCGACGAGGTTTGGATGCTGCTCCGTGACGGCACGGGTCGCACTCTCGAAATGCGGACAGAGGATGCCGAGAACCGCCGACCAGACGGCGGCATCGGCGCCGCACGGCGTGGCCCCCATCAGGAAGTCCTTGTCTCCGAGGAAGTGCGCGAGGCTGTTGATGCCGCGCGCCGCGATCTCGTCGAGCTCGGTCGGTGAGTGGCGGCCGAGCCCCTGGCCCCAGAGGTTGCGGCGGAACTCGCGGTTCACCATGGAGATCACCAGCGGGCGCAGGAGGGCGGGAAGCGGGTCGAAGAAGTGCTTCGGCCCTTTCTCGAAGTTCTCGCGGATCTGCCAGCGCTCGCGCATGACGATCCAATACAGGTGATCCTCGCAGAACTTCTCGACCATCCATGCCGAGCCGCGTTCGGCGGGCGACAGCCCCTTGTCGAAATCGATGTTGCGATTGTGCTCGAGATAGAAGCGGATCAGCGTCGAATCCGCGATCACGGCGCCGCTCTCGTCCTTGATGAACGGCAGCTTGCCCTTTGGCGCCTTGCGCACGTCGGCGCGCTTCGTCTGATAGGGAATGCCCGACATCTTGAGCAACACCTCCGCCTTGGTGACGAAGGGGCTCGGATCGGGCAGGCCGAAGGCGGGACCGAAGATGAAGAGTGTGATCATGCCTGGTCCCTCTGCGGCCGTTGGGCGGAGTAGCGAGCGATGGCTCAGTCGCTATGGTCGGTCAAGGCGACGAACTCGGGGTCGTCCTGCGCGCGGCGCTCGAACTTGAGGAAGTCGTAGTAGCCACAGCGGCCATCGCCGGGGAACGAACGGCAGACGGCGGGGCGCGCCTCGTAGACGGTGCAGCGGCGGGCCTTGGTGTCGAAGAACCGGCAGATCTTGCCGTAGATCTCGTCCTTCTTGCGCCGCATGGCGTACTTGCGGCCATGGGCGGTGCGCGTGAAGGCACGCTGGGCTTCCTCGACGCTCATGGCATGATGCTTGGCGAGCCGCTCGACGTCGCGCCGGTCGAGGGCGATCAGCGGGTACGAGCAGCAGTAGCCCGGGCATTTGGAGCAGTCGTAACGGGGCATCGCATCCTTCGGAGCAGGGCCGCCGCGGAGGCGGGGTGACGTGGGGGAGGCGGGGTGGCTAGACGCGGCGAACCGCGCTACCGGTCGCAGATCAATCGATGGCGTGCCGGGGAGGGGCGGTCAAGTCCTCTCGGTCGCGGGCCTGTGTGTGGCAGCATGAGGTGAGGGTGGCGCTGGGCGGGGGGACGCCCCAAGCGGTTATCGCTGGCTTGAAGCCTTTGCGCCACAGGCAGTTGCGTCGGTAGCGGCCGAGGTGTCACAGTCATACATTCTCCGCTATGGTCGGTTGGAGTTGCCCGGGTTTTCGGAGGGAGCGGTCGCGTATGTCCGAGTTGTTGCCGGCGTCTGTCGAGGCAGAGCCTCCCGTCAACCCGTACAGCCTTCTGGAAGCGGTCAACGAGTCGAGCAACACGGCGCACAGCGCCTGGTTGATCTTCCTCGCGCTCATGACCTACCTGACGATCGCGGTCGCCGGCGTCACCCATGCCGATCTTCTGCGCGAGACACCCGTCTCGTTGCCGATCCTTCAGGTTTCGATCCAGCTCACGCAGTTCTTCCAGTTCGCGCCCGTCATTCTCGTGCTGCTCCACCTCGGTCTTGTCTCCCAGCTCGCGCTGCTGGCACGCAAGACGCTGGAGTTCGACCACGCGCTGCGCATGCTGGAAGCGAGCGACCGGCGCACGCATCCCTTGCGGCTCGAACTCGACAACTTCTTCTTCGTGCAGGCGATGGCCGGCCCCGAGCGGTCGAACGTGATGAGTGGGTTCCTGCACGGCATGAGCTGGCTGACGCTGGTGCTGCTGCCCGTCGTGCTCCTGCTCTACATCCAGGTCAGCTTCCTGCCCTACCACGACGTCACGACGACCTGGAGCCACCGCATCGTGCTGCTGGCCGACATCGTAATGCTGGCGCTCATCGGCGTGTTCCTGATGCGGGCGGAAACATCCTTCGCGCGCGCCTTCAGCCGCACCAGCACCGCCCATCCGATCCGCTTTTCGGCGACCGTCCTCGTCGTCAGCTTCATCTCGCTCGTTTCGCTGTTCGTCGCCACGGTTCCGGGTGAGTCGCTGGATCGCATGGGGCGCGACATGCTGGGGCTCGCGCGCAGCGGCGACCTCGAACGCGACCAGCGCTTTCAGGGTGGTTTCCTGCTGCCGTTCCTCGCTTCCAAGCATGACGGTGCGCTGTTCGGTCTGTTCGCCCGCAACCTGATCGTCACCGACACCGATCTCGTCGTCGACAAAGAGGTGAGCGAGGGCGAGCCGACACTGAAGCTGCGAGGCCGCGACCTGCGCTTCGCCCGGCTCGACCGCTCGGATCTGCATCAGGCAGACCTCACCGGCGCCGACGTTTCGGGCGCGAGCTTTATCGGCTCGGATCTGCGAGACGTCTGGCTGCAATGCGCCGACGTCAACGAGCTGCTGCTGTCGGAGGACAGGGTGCGGGCGCAATGCGCCACGGCGCGCAATGCGGATTTCTCGCGCGCCCGTCTCGACCGGGCGCAGATGGTCGGCGTCGATCTCAGGGGTGCGCGGCTGGAGGAGGCCAAGCTCGTCGAGGCGTCGTTGCCGTATGCGCTGTTGACGGGCGCCAACTTTTCGAGCGCTCACCTCGAGATGGCCGACCTGACGGGCGGCGTGCAGGCACAAGGCGCGAATTTCCTCATTGCTTCGCTGCAGGGCGCTGACCTCACCGGAGCGCAACTCCAGTTCGCCGATTTCTCCAGCGCAGGGCTGCAAGGTGCCGGCCTGGACTACGCCAATCTTCATGCCGCCGTTCTGCGCGACGCCGATCTCGAGGCGGCGAGCATGCGTCAGGCGAAGCTGATCGGCACCGACATGTCCGGTGTGCGGCTCGCAGCAGTCGACATGAGGGGCGGTGTCGTGTGGGCGGCGGCGCCGCCTGCTGCCGCCGCCCTCGCCATGACCGATGCGACGGGTGCCATCGTCGCGCCACCGGCCGAGGCGGAAATCGCGGCGATGCGCCGGTCCGTCGAACGCATCGCCTCCGAGCGCACGCGCAAGCTGGTGGATGAGGCGCTGGCGCCGCTGCGCGATGCCGCTGCCATGGCGCGCTGGGCAGGAACGCCGGATGCGCAGCGCTGGAAGACGATCATCGCAGAAACGAGCCGCACCGAGCAGCCGACCTATACGAGTGATCTGACGGCCTACTTGACTACCGCGATGTGCCGGCCGCGCTGGACGCACGGGGCGCTTGCCACAGGTGTCGCCCGGCGCGCCCAGGCGAGCGGGTTCCGCGGCGATTTGATGGGCATCTATGACCGGATCAAGTCGCCGGACTGCGCAGCCGGCAAGTCGGTGCCGGACAAGATGATCCGCAGTCTCGCCGCCGCCGTGGATCTCGCGCGCAGCGGAAACTAGCAGTGCGATTTCTCGACACCTGAAGCGCGCGTTCATCGAACGCGACGAGCGCCCGGCTCATTGCCCCGGCCCATGCCCCCGGCCCATGCCCCCGGCTCAGGGGCCCGGCCTGATGGTGCCAGAGCGCGATCCGTGCCAACCGACCGTCTGGAAAGCGGCGCGCTGCCCTGGCGGCATGCTTGCGGCCCCGCGTGCGTAGCTTGCACGGCGGCGCAGGTCACACTATGTTGGAACAATGCGGGAACATCTCTCGTCTCGCAGGGTTTCGAGCAGCCCCGGCCAGCATCAGGCGGGGCATCGGCGTGAAACCCGTGGACAACAGGGCGTCGGCCGCTCAACGCCGGCACGTCGGGTGAGCCGGCGGCGAGTTACGTGGCTAGAGTGCTTTCGACTTGGATGGATTCGCACTCGCGATCCATCGTGACCGAATGCATCCGCCGGCATTGGCCGCGTCCAACTCGCGCGCGCTGAACATCCTGAGTCGGGCGTGCCGTTGGCGGAACTCCTGCCCGCCCGCGGCATCGGCGCAGCGGCAGCAGGACAGGCAGCCAGTCGCGACGTCGTAGCAGTTCGGTGCTCGCGCCGTTTGGCTGACGGTAAGAGAAGCGCTGCAGGGAATTCGCCCCTGGCCCCTGGCTGGATGCCGGATCGAACGGGCTGCCAGGGCTATCGTATCAGAAGGAGCTTTCAACATGGCCGGTTCCGTCAACAAGGTCATTCTCGTCGGCAATCTCGGTAAGGACCCTGAGATCCGCCGAACGCAGGACGGGCGGCCCATCGCCAACCTGCGCGTCGCCACCAGCGAGACGTGGCGCGACAAGAATTCCGGCGAGCGGCGCGAGAAGACCGAATGGCACTCGGTGGTGATCTTCTCCGAGGGCTTGTGCAAGGTCGCCGAGCAGTATCTGCGCAAGGGCTCCAAGGTCTACATCGAGGGCCAGTTGCAGACGCGCAAATGGCAGGACCAGCAGGGGCAGGAGCGCTATTCGACCGAGGTGGTGCTACAGGGGTTTGGCGCGACGCTGACGATGCTCGACGGTCCGGGCGGTACGCGCGCCAGCGGCGGCATGATGGAGAGCGGCCAGGCCGACTACGACGATCCTTATGCGGGTGGCTCGGGTGGCTCGGGTGGCGGTGGCGGCTACGGCTCGCCGGAGCCGCGTCGAACCTCGTCGCCAGCGCCGCGCGGCGGCGGCTCTTCGGGTGGCGGCAAGGGTGGAAGTTTCGACAAGACCCTCGACGACGAGATCCCGTTCTGAGTTCCAAAGGCCAGGGGAAACCCTGGCCTTTTGCTTTCCGTGCGCGGCTCTCGATCGGGGACAGCCGCATCGGGGCGCAGCCGCTCCATTCCGAGCTGGCACGGTTGATCCCCGGCGCCGCGTACATCGCGCGCACCGAGAGCCGGTCGCCGCGGCCTCGCCAAGTTCAGGGAACTGGCGGCCTGCTCGATGCTTGCAGGCCGGCGAACGACGCCTGCTTTCGTAGGCACTCGTTGAACAGAGCAACACGGCCGAGGCCAGGGTTCGCGGCGGTTCGGCGGAGTTGGAGGACGCAGCGCGCCAGAGCCATTCGGGCGGCTTCGCGTTCAACGGCCGAAATGAAGGGCGCGTGGGATAAGAGTTCGCGCCTAGCGTCGTCGAAACTCGCGCCAAACTCTTCGAGCTCGTCTGGCCCGACAACGAATACACTGCGGGTCATGGGATCACTCTTCGCGCATCGCGGGTGAACCGACCTTGTGTCGGATCGGGTTCGCGATGAATCCGAACTCTGCGGATTGCGCGGCGATGATGGAACCAACTCGCTTCGCGTCAGTTGCTCAATTCATGCCAGCATCCAACCCGCAACAGCGTATCTCACACGCAACCGCGATCGCGGACTGCCATGGCCGGACTCTCGCGCGGGACGAGGCGCCAGATCATGCTGGACGACGAGGAGCTGGCGGCCATCGACGAGTGGCGGTTCGCGCATCGCATGCCGGGCCGCGCAGCGGCGATGCAGGGCCGGGCCATCCTCCGAAGCGATCGCAGGACTTTGGATTGCTCGAGGCCGACGACGACTGATGCGCCGGGGTGCGCCTGCGTGCGCCAAATGCGCCGACTTGACGAAGCTGCTCGATCAGAGATGGAGACGTACTCAGCGGCGATGTGTTGAGGCATGCCGAAAAATGAAAGCGGCGGGTCCGGAGATCGTCCGGCCCGCCGAGTTGGTGCAAAGCAAGGTCTGTTTTTTCGATTGTAGGGTATCAGCCTCAGCCGGCGCGCGGCTCCAGGCCATATTCCTGCATCTTGCGATAGAGCGTCGAGCGGCCGATCTTCAGCTTCTTCGCGACTTCCGTCATGTGACCGCGGTAGCGCCCGAGCGCCAGGCGGATCATGTCGGCTTCCATGTCCTCGAGGCTGCGCACGTCGCCGTCGGCGGTGATGGCGGGAATGCCGAGCGAAGCGATGCCGTCGCTGGGACGCACCTCGATCGTCTGCGGAATGCGATCCTCCGCGCCGAGCAGCGCGGGGCCCGTGTACGACGGCTGCTTGGAGACAGGCGCCGGTGCCGGCGGGATCGTCACGTCGTAGCCTTCGACATGCGCGGCGATCTGCGGGAATTCGTTGATCGTCAGCTCGGGGCCGTCAGCGAGCACGACGGCGCGGAACACCGCGTTCTCGAGCTGGCGCACGTTGCCCGGCCAAGCGTAAGCCCTGAGCAGAGCCAGCGCCTGCGGCGCGATGCCGACGATACGCTTGCCTTCCTCGGCCGCGAACCTTGCGACGAAGTGGTTGGCGAGCTCGGCGACATCCTCGATGCGCTCCTTGAGCGGCGGCACCCAGATCGGGAACACGTTGAGGCGGTAGTACAGATCCTCGCGGAACTTGCCGTCCTTGACCTGCTGGATCATGTCGCGGTTGGTCGCGGAGATGAGGCGGAAGTTGACCTTCACCGGGCGCTTGGAGCCGACCGGATCGATCTCGCCTTCCTGCAGCGCGCGCAGCAGCTTCACCTGCGCTTCGAGCGGAAGCTCGCCGACCTCGTCGAGGAACAGCGTACCGCCGTCGGCTTCCTGGAACTTGCCGATGCGCTTGTCGGTGGCGCCGGTGAACGAACCCTTCTCGTGGCCGAACAGGATCGACTCGACGAGGTTCTCGGGCAGCGCGCCGCAGTTGACCGTGATGAAGGGCTTGCCCGCGCGCTCGCTCTCGCCCTGGATGGCGCGGGCGATGAGCTCCTTGCCAACGCCCGACTCGCCCTCGATGAGCACCGGATTGTTTGAGGCGGCGGCGGGGCGGTCGAGCGCGATGTCGCGATGCATCGCGTCGCCGTGGATGAGGAGCCCGCCAAAGGAGAGGGTACCTTCGTTGCGCTTCTTGATGCGGTTGATTTCGCCCGCCAGCGCTTCGATCTTGAGCGCGCTCTTGATCGAAACCTCGAGACGCTCGGGCGAAGCCGGCTTGACGACGAAGTCGACGGCGCCGGCGCGCATGGCGTTGATGGCGGTGTCGATCGAGCCGTTCGCGGTCTGCACGATGATCGGGGGGAGGCCCGGCTTGCCGACCAGCCGGTCGAGAACGCCCATGCCGTCGAGGCCGGGCATCATCAGATCGAGCAGGACGATGGAGATGGTGCTCGCGTCAGGACCTTCGAGCAGCTCGACAGCGCTTTCGCCGGAGCCGGTCGTCTTGGTCTCGAAGCCCATCCGCTTGATGGTTTCCTCGAGAATGCGGCGCTGGGCCGGATCGTCATCGACGATTAGTACGCGCTTTGCCATCGGGCACTCGACACTTTCACGCTACAGGACACAGTCACTCGTCTGAGCATCGTCTCGCCTGGAGACACACATCGACGTTGTGACAACTCACAGGAGAGGAGGTTGCCCGAGTTCGGTAAACAAGCGGTTGAGAGATTGCCCGAGTTGGAGCTTTTTGTTGCAGGTGAGGCGTTAGGGTGCGCGCGATCAGTCGCCACCGCATCCCCCGCCATCGCCCCCGTCACCGCCATCGCCGCTGCCATCGCCGTCGCCGAGGCCGTCGGTGCCGCCATCGAAAGAGGTGGACGTGAAGTCGCCACCGCAATGCGTGCCGGCGCCGAAGCTCACACCGATGCCGATTTGCAGGCCCCGATCGTTGCTGTCGCCGGCCTTCTTGCAGTCCGGCACGTAGCGGTAGCCGTTCGGAATCGCGAGATCGGTATCGAGTGCGAAGAGCAGCGGCAGCGCCGCCGGAGTCTTGGGGTCGATCCCCTCTTCCTTGCAACACTGCCACCACACGCGGCGCAGACCTTCGTTCGTCTGCTTCTTCCCCTGGGCGAGGACGACGGCCGGCGTGTGGTGCAGAAAGCGTCCGAACCCCTTGCGGCAGAACTCGTCATAGGATCGCGTGTAGAGAATGAACTCGTGCCACAGATCGTCGACCGCCTGCGAGGGCATCGAGACGTAGCGGAAGCGACCCTTGAGGTAGGCGCGGAAGAATTGCCTCAGCCCTTGCTCGATGCGCGAAATGTCGCCGTCGGGGAGGCTCGGATGGTGGCGCTTCAAGCGCTCGATCAGGCCCTTCGGCCACTGGTAGCCGTCGATGAATGCGAGACGGCGACGATACTTGACGTAGTTGAAAAGTGTGAATGTCGCAATGCCCCCGAAAACAACCGCGGGGATCAATAGATCGGAACTCAATCAAACCTCATTCTTCTGTTTTTCCTGCCCCTATTATGGGGAGGTACATGTCAATAGCAAGACGAACGCCCGAGCTGTTCGCCGACGTGGTTGACGACGGAATAATGATCCAAATCGCCTCCGGTCGTGGTTTCACGGGCGCCCGCCCGTATAGGGCCGAAAAACCGAGCCCGGTCTTGCCGTCGGCGAGGTGGCGGCTTAACTGGTGGAATAGTGATTTGCGGCTCCGATCGCCTGCCCCGCCGCATGCTTTTCTCTGAGAAGGACACACGATGAACGCGCCCATGGCGACCAAATCGCTCGACCTCGGACCGATGCCGGAGTGGGATCTGGGCGATCTCTACGCCGCCCCCGATTGCGATGCCGTGACGCGCGATCTCGCAACGGCTGCCGCCGACGCCAAGGCGCTCAAGGAGCGGTGGCAGGGCAATCTCGCGCCGGCCGGTGGCGACGGTGGCAAGCTCGCCGAGGCCGTGCGCGCCTACGAGGCGCTCTCGGACGTGATGGGCAAGCTCGGCTCGTACGCTGGCCTGCTCTATGCCGCCAATCAGACCGATCCGGCGCGCGCCAAATTCTATGGCGACATCTCCGAGAAGCTGACGGCGATCTCGTCCGACCTGCTGTTCTTCGAGCTCGAGCTCAACACGATCGATGACGCGGCCCTCGGCAAGGCGCTCACCCACCCCGATCTCGTGCGCTACAGGCCGTGGTTCGACGACCTGCGCAAGGAGAAGCCCTACCAGCTCGACGAGAAGCTGGAGCAGCTCTTCCACGAGAAGGGGCAGACGTCGCGCGGCTCGTGGAACCGACTGTTCAACGAGACGATGAGCGCGCTGCGCTTTCAGGTGGAGGGCGAGGCCGAGCCGATGACGCTCGAGCCGACGCTGAACCTGATGTCGGATGCCGCGGAGCCGCGCCGTCGTGCCGGCGCCGAGGCGGTGGCCAAGACGCTCAAGGACAACGTCCGGCTGTTCACGCTCATCACCAACACACTCGCCAAGGACAAAGAAATCTCGGATCGCTGGCGGGGCTTCAAGGATGTCGCCGACAGCCGCCATCTCGCCAACCGCGTCGAGGCGCCGGTGGTGGACGCCCTCGTGGAGTCCGTGCGCGCGGCCTATCCGCGCCTTTCGCATCGCTATTACGCGATGAAGGCGAAGTGGCTCGGCATGGACAAGCTCTCGCACTGGGACCGCAACGCGCCGCTGCCCGAGAAGCCGGACCGCACGATCACCTGGGCCGAGGCGCAGGAGACGGTGCTTTCGGCCTATGCCGGCTTCGCGCCCGAGATGGCGTCGATAGCAAAGCCGTTCTTCGACAAGCGTTGGATCGATGCGCCGGTGCGCGCGGGCAAGGCGCCGGGCGCGTTCTCCGCGGCGACGGTACCGTCGGTGCACCCCTATGTGATGATGAACTATCTCGGCAAGCCGCGCGACGTGATGACCCTCGCGCACGAACTCGGCCACGGCGTGCATCAGGTGCTCGCGGCGAAGCAGGGACCACTGCTCGCGCCGACGCCGTTGACGCTTGCCGAAACCGCGAGCGTGTTCGGCGAGATGCTGACGTTCCAGAAGCTGCTGTCGGAGGCCAAGGACAAGCGCGAGAGAAAGGCCATGCTCGCCGGCAAGGTCGAGGACATGATCAACACCGTCGTGCGCCAGATCGCGTTCTACACGTTCGAGCGCAAGGTGCATGAGGAACGCCGCTCGGGTGAATTGACGGCGGATCGCCTCGCCGCGATCTGGCTCGAGGTACAGCGCGAAAGCCTCGGCCCCGCGATCGATCTGAAGCCCGGCTACGAAGTGTTCTGGACCTACATCCCCCATTTCATTCATTCGCCGTTCTACGTTTACGCCTATGCCTTCGGTGATTGTCTGGTGAACTCGCTGTACGGGCTCTACCGCGAGGCAGACCCGGGCTTCGTGGAAAAGTACTTCGACATGCTGCGCGCGGGCGGTTCCAAGCATCACTCGGAGCTGCTGGCTCCGTTCGGGCTCGACGCGCGCGATCCTGGATTCTGGAACAAGGGTCTCAAGGTCCTCGAGGGTATGATCGACGAACTCGAGCGCATGGAGGCCGTGGCTTGACGGTTCTCGCGCGGCACAAGAGGGAAAGCCGGCGATGTTCGATCAATTGCTGAGGCTGCTCAAGGGCGGCGCGGCGAATGAAGGCCCGTCGAAGGATGACCTGCGCCTGGCCGTCGCCGCGCTTCTCGTCGAGGCCGCACGCATGGACGCGAGCTTCGGCGGTGATGAGCGTGACACGATCTCGCGCCTCTTGGCACAGCGTTTCGAACTGGCGGAGGCCGATGTGGCGGCACTGGTCGCCCAGGCCGACACGCGCATCCAGGATACGGTGCAGTACTTCCCGTTCACCCACAACATCAACACACACATGTGTGCGGAGGAGAAGGTCGAGGTGATCGAGATGCTGTGGCGCGTCGCTTATGCCGATGGCCATCTCGATCCCGAGGAGGACCGTCTCATCCGCCAGATCGCGGGGTTGATCCACGTGCCCGATCGTGACCGCATGCTGGCGCGCCGCCGCGTTCTCGACGAGGCTGGCGGTGGGAGCGCCTGACCAGAGGCGGGCGAACCGCGCCCGGTTGCGAAACCGCAGATGACCGCGACATCCATCAAGCCCTTTATTGAGATCCGGCGCTTGGGATTCGGAGATGTCGGCTCCGTCGAACGTCTCTTGCGAACATCATGGATTGCCGCCTATTCGCCGTTCCTTGGTGCAGCAGACGCTTCGTCGCTGGTTTCGGGGCGGGTGTCGCGGTTCAGGCTCTATGCATGGTGGTGGCACGGACTTGGGCGTTTTCCTGCGACCACCATACTCGTCGCACGGGTCGAGGGAGATACGGCCGGCTTTCTACTCGGTCAGTCGGACGTGGTAGGCGATTTGCTCATCTGGATGCTCTACGTCGAACCGCAGCACCAGCGAAGAGGCGTGGGATGGGCCCTATTGAGGCACTTTGGCAGCCTGCATCCTCGTGCACGAACAATTCGACTTGAAGTGCTTTCGAAAAATCGACCCGCAGTCGAGTTCTATCAGGTCAAGGGCTTCCGGCAGACGGGCGGGTTCGTCAATGAGGACGAAAGGTACTCGACCGTCTAAGCGGGCTCTGCCACTTGACGGCAACGGGCCGGAAGCGTGATGCCACCGGCCCGTTGTGGTGTCTGGTCTCGTAGTGGATCTATTCGTTTCGGTGTTCGCGGCTCAATCCAACTGCCGCCGTGCCGTCGTCGCCACGAAGCCCTTTGACCGCGCGCGCGCCTTCACGCTCTCCGCCTGCGCGCCGTCGAGGTATTCGACGACCATCACGGCCTTGCCCTTGGCTTTCGCGCGAGAGAGCTGGCGCTCGCTGGCGTTGATGTCACCGGAGCTGTTGCGCCGCTTGTCGTGACGGATGCCGTGATAGAGATCCTCTTTCGCGACGCCGTCGATGGCGGCGACGTAGCGGTCGTTCGACAGAAGCTCCTCTGCGTTCTGCACTACGACGGCCGCATCGCCCTTCTCGCCCTTTGCAGCACGCGAGACTTCCTCGACGAAGCGGACCATTTCCTGCTTCGAGCCGCCCGGTGCCTTGACGTTTTCATAAGTGTCGACGCGATCGAGATAGACGCCATCGTATCCCTTGCGGATCGCCTCGCGCACGCGCTCCTTCACGAGCGATTTCCAGCCGGCTTCCCAGTACTTCGCGGCGTAGTTGCCGGCCCAGCCCTGCGTGCGCCCGGTCGAGTACTTGCGGCCGCCCTTCTTCATGTAGGCGCGGCCTTCCTCGACCTCGCCGATCGAGATGTAGGCGAGCACGGCGCGCTTTCCGCCGTTCCGCTTCGCCTTGTACTTCTGCGCGCTGCCGGCGTGATCGGGATCGATGACGGCAACGTCGGCGTCGGTGCGGTTGACGCGGCTGGTGTCGCCCTGGAGCTGATAGGTCCAGCTCTTGGCGTGCTTCACGGTATCGATGTCGGCGCGCGCGGAGTTCGCGAACGGCACGAGGGCGGCGCTGGATACGACGGCGAGAACAGCGCATGCCGCGGCGCGGCGGCCGAATTCAAAATTGCTCATGATGACGTCCCTTGATGCGGGCCTTGACTTGGCATTGCAGGAGCGCCCCACCACAGGCCGGTGCGGCGCTCGCCACGCGTCACCATGTTCATCCGGCGATCGGGCGGCATGTCTCAGAGCCGTGTGCGATGGGGCGAAAATGAGGCCACTTCCAGCGACGGAGGGCGCTCAGGAATCGAGCTGGCAACGACGCAACGCGCGCTTCTGCCGCAGCCGTGCGCGGGTGCGCGCGGATAGCGCGTTGATGGCGCGCACGAAAAGCTTCCGTGTATTCGTCCGGGCATTCGAGACGGCAAATCGCGTGGGGAGAGGAAGCGCGACAATCGCTCCATGACGTGGGGGAGCTTTCGCAGAGCGTCACGGGTTGTGCGCGGGGCCGTTGGCGCAGCGTTGTGAGTTTGGCAGACCGGCCATCCGCAAGATCGCCGGGCCGATCCACGTGCCCGACCGCGACCGCATGTTGGCACGTCGCCACGTTCTCCATGCGGCCAGGGTGTGGGAGCTGCGCGGCGAGGGCGGTGGGCGGCGAAGGTTGGGGACGGGTGTTGTACAAACTGTATAACGTGCCTGGGGTGCGTTATACAGGACGTACAACGTGACCTCTGGAGCCGCCGATGAAGCTGCAACTGAAGAAGATCGGCAACTCGACCGGGCTCATCCTGCCGAAGGAGCTGCTCACGCGCCTCGGGCTTCAGGAGGGTGACGCGCTGGTGGTCAGCGAAGGTCCGCAGGGCACGCTCAATCTGACTCCTCACACGGACGACGACGAGGAGACCATGCGCATCGCGCGTGAGGTGATGAAGGCCTATCACAACACGCTGACGGCGCTCGCCAAGTGAGCATGCCGCGCTGGGTCACGCTCGACCAGGCGATCCGCATCCACGCCGAACAACTGGTGCGGTTCGGCGGCCCTGTCGGCATACGCGACAAGGGTATGCTCGGAGGCGCCATCGCGCTTCCGCAGAACAAGTTCTCGTATGGCGATAGTGATCTTGTCGCGCTCGCAGCGGCCTATGCCTTCGGCATTGCGCGCAATCATCCGTTCGTCGACGGCAACAAGCGCGCCGCCTTCATGGTGATGATGGTTTTCCTGCGCAAGAACGCGATTGCCTTCGCACCCGAGGAGGCGATGGCGGCCGCCGCCATCTTTGGCCTGGCCGCGGGTGATATCGAGGAAGAGGGCTTGACCCGCTGGATCAGGGACAACTGGCCCGCCACCTGAGCCGCACGCACCGTCTTGAACCCGCTCCGCGGTCGCCTGTTGGACTGTGATCAAACGTGATCTCGCGATGCTCTGAGTTCGCGGGCCGCAGTGGAGAAACGATCGAGGGCAGCCACCTCCGCTTCGATCAGAGAAGTGGCGTGGCAGGCGAACCGTATACCGTGTCCCATCCAAGGGGCGGCGAAGGGCATTGTCGCCGCTCGACCAGCTAGCCAGATCGATGGGATGGAAGAAGTTCTGCAAGCCGTCCTTGGGCCGGTCGTCGAGATGCTGCTCTACGGTGTCGGCCGCCTGCTGCTCTGGACGCTCGGCTTCGATGCCACAGCCAACGGGCAGATGGAGGAAATGGTTGGCCTCGGGCTGCTCGGCTTCATCAGTGCGGTTGCTGCCTATTTCCTTGGTGCGTTCGAGACGACGGCCGTCTGCGCAGCCGCAACCGGCTCCGCGTGCGCTAGTGGCTGCTCACACTAACCAACTGTCAGAGCATAATTTTCTCTGGTTTGGGTTCATCTGCCATTCATGTTGAGGCGCTCAATCTCGCGGAATCCGGGGCGCGAGTGCCCCCGGTCCAACTCGTCTCATCACAGGAGAACGTCATGGAGTGGCTCAAGGCGCGCCCGGTCCCCGGCGGTCGATCCGCTCTCGGTCTGGCGCTCGGTGCCCTGATCCTTACAGGCGCTGCGTTGCCTGCCGTCGCCGCCGATCTCGACTATCCGCCGTCCTTCAAGGACGAGCCCTACGATCGCTACGGCGACCGCCGTGACGACGACGATTACGATCGGCAGAGATACGCTCGCCGCCAAGTGGACTGCGTTCCGAGCGACGTCGTCCGCCACCGGCTCGCCGCCGACGGCTGGCACGACTTCAAGGCGCCCGAGCCGCGTGGGGACTATGTCGTGGTCGATGCGCGCCGCCCCAACGGCCGGCTGTTCAGCCTGCGTGTAGACCGCTGCAGTGGTGAGGTCGTCCTGGCGCGCCCGCTGGAGCCGCCGCCCCGGTTTGCCCGCTGGCGTGGCCACGACAACTGGCGCGATTGGAATGGCGATTATCCGCGCCGCCCGATCGGCTGGCGCGAACAGTTCTGACGACGCACAGTCGAGGAATGAAGCCGAGGCGCCGCGTGTCCCGGCAGACGGCCCATACCATGAGCCGCGATCGTCGTGGCAGCAGGGTCGTGGCAGCAGGTCGTAGCAGCACGGAAGCGACGCGGCGCCGGGCCGCGTCACTCGCGACCGACAGAAAAATCGAGTCCCGTGGGTTCTGCTACGGCCTTGCCGACTACTCCGCCGCGGATCGGGCCTCGTAACCGAGCAGAGCGTTCAGCTTGACGATCAGGTCGGCGGCGGCTTCGGGGATGTTCGTGCCGGGGCCGAACACGGCCTTTGCGCCACTCGCGAACAGCGCGTCGTAGTCCGACGGCGGGATGACACCGCCGACGACGATCATGATGTCGCCGCGGCCTTCGTTCTCGAGTGCGGACTTGAGCTCGGGCACCAGCGTCAGGTGGCCCGCGGCGAGCGACGATACGCCGATGATGTGCACGTCGTTCTCGACCGCCTGACGCGCGGCCTCCTCCGGTGTCGCGAACAGCGGTCCGATGTCGACGTCGAAGCCGAGATCGGCGAACGCCGAGGCGATCACCTTCTGGCCGCGATCATGGCCGTCCTGGCCCATCTTGGCGATGAGGATGCGCGGGCGGCGCCCGTCGTTCTTCTCGAACTGCTCGACGAGGCGCAGCACGTTGGCGACCCCCTTGTTCATGGCGCCAGCCTCCGCCCTGTAGACGCCGGAGATCGCGCGGATCTCGGCCTGATGCCGTGTGAAAACCTTCTCGAGCGCGAACGAGATCTCGCCGACCGTCGCCTTCGCGCGCGCTGCCTTGACCGCGAGATCGAGCAGATTGCCGTTGCCCTTGGCGCCTTCGGTGAGGGCGGTCAGGGCAGCCTCGACATCCTTTTCGCTGCGCTCGGCGCGCAGCCGCTGGAGCTTGGCGATCTGCTGCTCGCGTACCGAGCGGTTGTCGACCTTGAGCACGTCGATGGTCGCGTCGTCCTTCACGCGGAACTTGTTGACGCCGACGATGGTCTGGCGGCCACTGTCGATGCGCGCCTGCGTGCGTGCGGCAGCTTCTTCGATGCGCATCTTCGGGATGCCGGCCGCGATCGCCTTGGCCATGCCGCCGAGCTTCTCGACCTCTTCGATATGCGCCCATGCCTTGGCGGCGAGGTCGTGCGTCAGGCGCTCGATGAAGTAGCTGCCGCCCCACGGGTCGATGACGCGCGTGGTGCCGCTTTCCTGCTGGATGAGGAGCTGCGTGTTGCGGGCGATGCGCGCGGAGAAGTCGGTCGGCAGGGCGATCGCCTCGTCGAGCGCGTTGGTGTGCAGGGACTGCGTGTGGCCTTGCGTGGAGGCCATGGCTTCAAGGCAAGTGCGGGTGACGTTGTTGAACACGTCCTGCGCCGTCAGCGACCAGCCCGAGGTTTGC
>CALMPK010000349.1 GCA_937873575.1 uncultured Hyphomicrobiaceae bacterium | reverse complement strand
GTGCGCTCTGAGCAAAGCTTTAGTCATCTGCTCACCGGAATTGGTGAGGTGGATGAAACGCGCCCGTTTGTCGACGGTGTGTCGCCGCCGTTCGACCAGATGACCGGTTTCAAGCCTGTCGATCAATCGCACCGTCCCAGCATGGGAAAGACGGAGCCGGCTAGCTAGGACGCTGATAGGGACCCCAGGCTCAACACTAAGAAAGATCATCAGCGCAGCGGCTGGTCCGCTCGGCGAAAGCGAGGCTGAGGCACTCGCGATGCTGTCAGCCACCGCGAGCGCAAGTGCACCAAAATGATACTTGGCTGCCTCCGGCTCCATCCATCAACGATATATGCGCGACGCATAGACATCAAGTGGCCGAAGATGTATGACTGCCGCATACATTTCTGGGATTCGGAGATGGTCATGCTCATCGAAGGACTCGGCTCGGATTCCTCGTCTGAGATCGAAAGAGATGCGCCGTCCACTGGCGGCTTAAAATTTCGCGCGCTGCTCGTGCGCTTGAATGGCGGCAGCCACGGAGGGGCGTCATGCCCGATCTGACGCTTGATCTGCGATACCTCAAATACGCGATCCAGGTCGCCGAGGCAGGTAGCTTTCGCCGGGCGGCCGACCGCATTGCGATCTCCCAATCTACCGTCAGCCGTCGCGTGCAGATGCTAGAGCGTCAGCTTGGCGTTTCGCTGTTCGAGCGCACAAGAACAGGTGCCACGCTAACGCCCGAAGGAGCACGCTTTCTTCAGCACGCGGCGGTAGGAGCGCGATACCTTCGCGAGGCTGCGACAGAGATCCGGTCCACCCGAAACCTCAAGACCGGGCTTATCAGATTCGGGATGCTCGAAGCATTTCCGGCGGGCCCAATCATCGACCTTCTCGCGGACTTCCGACATCAATATCCGACTATCGAGGTGAAGCTCGAGGAAGGCACTTCAGAAGAGAATACAGCGCGGGTGCGGCGTGGATTACTGGACGCCGCAATTTGCCTTCGCACGAACAGCAACCGCCAGTTTCAAATTCGGCGCTTCTGCGATCCCACTTTGTTCGTGGCATTGTCCCAGCGTCACCAGTTGGCGTCGCGGATGCAATTGGCTTGGGAAGACATCTGCGAGGAGGTATTTCTCGTTCGTTCCGACGGTGCCGGACGTGAACTCTCCGACTTGCTCAAGCGCATGGTAGGAGCCGTAGAAGGAGAGGTTCAACTATCCATTCAACAGGTCAGCCGGGAGACACTCCTCACCATGGTCGAACAGGGCTTCGGTTTAACCATCACGACGTTGGTTAGCCGTACTGATATCGCGTTGGTTCCGCTTTCATCGGTCCGAGCGCCCACGGCTGCTACGATTTCATGTTGCGACAACGACAATCCCGCCCTGCCACTGCTGCTGAAATGTCTCGACACCCTCTCAGGGCTGAAGGGGAGAAGTGTTGGCTAATCGTCGGTTTCTTGCGTCGTAGCTCGCCTAGCTTTTGCAAAACCGCGATCGGTTGCGATGAACCTCTCCAGCATCGGCACGATCAATCGCATAGGGTCAGCAATCACCTCGCCCTGTTCCCGGCCTAGCGCTTCGGCATATGCCCGCAAAGCCCGGTGGAGAGCTGCGGGCATTTCCACCGTGACCTTGATCGGCTTGTCGTCGACGATCGGACCCAACTTGAGCTTTGCCATCATGATCCTCCGTAGGGTTCGAGCACCAGGTCCCGCGTAACGATCACACGAACAGGGAAGCCAGGGCGGATCGTCAGCGTCGGCGCAATGTTGAGCTGTCGCCGCACAATCTGCTGTCCTGCATCGTTGATTGTGTCCTGGCCGCCATCGCGGATCGCCTGGATCAAGCGATCATCATTGTCCACGGCGAGTTCGGCGCCGACGCTGAGCAGCGTGGAAAGTCCCGCCGCCTTGGCGAGATCCCACCAGTGGTAATCGACGCCGTCCTGCAGGCCGGCGAAACCTTCGGCATCGGCACCTGGCTGGCGCTCGAGCACGATCGAGCGGCCATTCGGAAAGATCAGCCGGTTCCAGACAAGCAGCACACGGCTTTGGCCGAACTGCACGTTGTTGTCGTACTGGCCGATGACGCGCGTGCCCTGGGGCACCAGAAGGATGCGGCCTGTCGGACTATCGTAGATGTTCTCCGTCACCTGCGCGGTGATCTGTCCCGGGAGGTCGGATCGGATGCCGGTTATGAGCGCCGCCGAGATGACTGCGCCGGCCTGAAGGATGTTCGGCGACGCTGGAGCAACGACGCGGTCGGGGGACACCGTCCGTCGATCGGCCGCTGCGTTGAGGAAGGCGTTCTGGCGATCCTGCGCGGACGGAGTGGCCGGCGGTGGCGCAAGGCCAAGGCTCGCCAAATCCGGCGTGGGCGGGAGCGCTGGGGCAATTCCCGCCGCGGCGGGCGCGCTCCGGCTTTCCGATCCTGAGAAAAGTCGGCTGGTCCGCGCGGTCTCGATCTCCTGAAGGCGGCGCTGCTCTTCCGGGCTGATGCCGGGATTGGGCGTGGCGATACCGGGTGTCGGCACCGGCTGTCCGCGATCCTGGGTGCTGAGGATCAGCCGCCCGAGGTCACCGG
>CALMPK010000348.1 GCA_937873575.1 uncultured Hyphomicrobiaceae bacterium | reverse complement strand
ACTGGTGGCGCGGGGCCGAACGCCTCGCGCCTCTCCCCCGCGATCAACCTTGGCCGGCAGGCTGGAGACGACCGATGAGAGATGACGATCCGCGCATCGCCGAGGTGACGTTCCGTCCCGCGACGGCGAACCATACGCCCGGCGACATCGTTATCGTCGGAGCCGGTCTCGCCGGTCTCTTCACCGCGCTCAAGCTGGCGCCGGTGCCAGTGACCGTCGTCGCTGCCGCGCCACTGGGCGAGGGAGCCTCCAGCGTCTGGGCGCAGGGCGGCATCGCCGCCGCCGTCGGTGAAGGTGACACGGCCGAGCGCCACGCCGCCGATACCATCGCGGCGGGTGCAGGCATCGTCGACGAAGCCATCGCGAATCTGGTTGCGTCGGAAGCAAGCGGCCGCATCGCCGACCTGCTGCGCTACGGCGTGCCGTTCGATCGCGACCTCGGAGGCCACTTCGTGTTGTCGCGCGAGGCGGCGCACTCGCGTCATCGCGTGGTGCGCGTGGCAGGCGACCGCGCTGGCGCGGCAATCATGCAGGCGCTGATCGCCGAAGTCCGCCGTACGCCGTCGATCCGCCTGCTCGAAGGCTACGAGGCCGTCGATCTCATCGCCGGAAGCAAGGGCGTCGAGGGCCTTCGCCTCAAGCGCAACGCGGCCCGTGGCAACGGCATCTACGAGTTGCTCCCGGCCCGCGTCGTCGTTTTGGCGACGGGCGGCATCGGCGCACTCTACCGCACCACCACCAATCCGGCCTACGCCCGCGGCGAGGCGTTGGCTTTCGCGGCTCGCGCCGGCGCGACCATCGCCGACGCGGAGATGGTGCAGTTCCATCCGACCGCGCTCGACGTCGGTGCCGATCCCGCACCGCTCGCGTCGGAAGCGCTGCGTGGCGAGGGCGCGCATCTCGTCAACGCCGAGGGTCGCCGCTTCATGCTCGACGTGCATCGCGATGCCGAGCTCGCACCGCGCGACATCGTCGCCCGGGCCGTCGCGACCGAGATCGCCGCAGGCGGCCGCGTGTTCCTCGATTGCCGCGAAGCCATTGGCGCACGGTTCCCCGAGCTATTCCCGACCGTCTACGCGCATTGCCGGGCCGCCGGCATCGACCCCGTTACGGAACCCATTCCCGTCGCGCCGGCCGAGCACTATCACATGGGTGGCATCGCCACAGATAATCGCGGGCGGACCAGCGTGGCCGGCCTCTGGGCGATCGGCGAAGTCGCTTCCACCGGACTTCATGGCGCCAACCGCCTCGCTTCGAACTCGCTGCTGGAGGCCGTCGTCTTCGGTGCGCGGGCGGCGGACGACATCCGTGCATCCATCGGCGACGGCAAGGATTTGCGTGCGGCCGCGTTGCATCCCGTCGGCGGCGAAGCACAGCTCGATCCGGAGCTGCACGACGCGATCGTCGTCGAGCTTCGCGACGCGATGTCCGCGGATGTCGGCGTCGTGCGCAACCGCCGCGGGCTGTCGCGGGCACTCATTCGCCTTGCAGATCTCGCCGAGCAGGCGGAAGGCGATACGCAGCTCACCAACATGCTGCTTGCCGCGCGTCTCGTCACGGGCTCTGCACTGCTGCGGACCGAAAGCCGCGGCGGGCATTTCCGCTCCGATTTTCCTGAAGCCGATCCGCGCCAGGCTCAGCGGAGCTTCATCTCCGTCGCCACCCTCCGGGAGATCGAGGCGCGCGTGGCGGCGAGCGCCGTGGCCTGCATCTCGGAATCCTATCTCGCCTGCGACGCCGATCAGCCGTGCGTGCCATGAGAACGAGAAAGAGCGCCGCCCCGCCGGCGGCAACCGCCGTGCCGAAGTTGGCCGTAACCGGCCTCGCTCCACTTCCAGACGTGATCGTTCGGCGCGCCGTACAGGAAGCCCTTGCCGAGGATCTCGGCCTCGTCGGCGACGTGACGACCAACGCGACAATTCCCGCCGATGTCGAAGCGCGCGCGGTGATCGCGACACGCAAGGCGGGTGTCGTATCGGGCATAGACCTCGCCATCGCCGCGTTCCGCGAGATGGATGAGCGCGTCGCCGTCTCGGTGAAACTCGCGGATGGCACCGCGGTCGCGGCCGGCGATGTCATCGCGGAAATCGCCGGTCCGGCGCGCGCGATCCTGACCGGCGAACGTGTCGCGCTGAACTTCATGGGACGCATGTCGGGCATCGCGACGCTGACCCGACGCTACGTGGACGCCATCGCCGGAACGCCAGCGCGGATCGTCGACACCCGCAAGACGACACCCGGCCTCAGGGCCTTCGAGAAGTATGCCGTGCGCTGCGGCGGCGGCGCCAACCACCGCATTGGCCTGTTCGACGCCGTTCTCATCAAGGACAATCACATTGCCGCGGCTGGCGGCGTCGGTGCAGCGGTCTCGGCGGCGCGCCGCCACGCCGGCCACATGGTCAAGATCGAGGTCGAGGTCGACACGCTTGACCAGCTCGAGGTGGTGCTGGGGTTTGCGGTCGATGCCGTGCTGCTCGACAACATGGCGCCGGATACATTGCGCAAGGCGGTCGCGATGATCGGTGGACGAGCCATCGCGGAGGCGTCCGGAGGCGTCAATCTCGAAACCGTGCGCGCCATTGCCGAAACCGGCGTCGATCTGATCTCGGTTGGCGCCCTGACGCATTCTGCCCCGGTGCTCGATCTCGGGCTTGATTTTACCGGCTGAAGCGCCGCCGGCCGGTCGGATCAAGGATGTCGCGCAGGTAGCGCGGTCTTGCCACACTTGCCAGTGCATACTGCCTGAGCAGACCATCGCACGCTGCGATTTGGCGCACTTGGAGGATGCCCCGTTGAACGCCGTCAAGATCATCGCATTCGTTGGCGTCGCCATGATCGTCAGCGGCCTGCTCGGCGGTCTTACCGCGGGCTTCAAGAACCGCGACGCCTCGTCCTGGGCCGCCTATTGCTTCCTGTTCCCGCCGACGCTGCTGCTGCTTCTCCTTCTGCCGAAGAATACGGGGCCACTGCCGCGCCGGCCGCCGATCGACGCCGAGGACCACCACGACTGGTGAGCGCACCGTTCGAAATTTAGCGAGACGCCGCGTTCACTCGCTGGCGTCTTCGCCAGTATCGCCGACGTTCGCGCCGTCGCCCGAAATAGGCCGCGCAGCGTAACCGACACCGACCAGGTAGAGCCCCGATGCGGGCGCGACCACGCCGCAAGCGCCGCGATCACGCGCGGCCAGCACGCGCGCCATGTCGGACGGACGCCACTTGCCTTCACCCACGTACTTGAGGCTGCCGACCATCGAGCGCACCTGATGGTGCAGGAACGACCGCGCCGATGCGGCAATCTCGATCTCGTCGCCGATCGCCGTGACATCGAGTTGATCCAGCGTGCGCAACGGCGAATTGGCCTGGCACTGCGCGGCGCGAAAAGTCGTGAAATCATGGCGGCCGATCAGGTGCAGCGCCGCTTCGGCCATGGCACCGGCGTCGAGGGGCGCCGAGACCCACCAGACGCGATCGCGATCGAGCACCGGCGGCGCGCGCCGGTTGAGAATGCGATAGAGATAGTGACGCGACGTCGCTGAGAACCGCGCGTCGAAATCGGCCGCCGCCTCAGAGCAAGCGACGACGGCAACGGGCCGCGGCTTCAGATGAAAGTTGACCGCGGCGGCGATGCGGAACGGATCGCGCGGGCGCGCGAGATCGAAATGCGCAACCTGCCCGGTGGCGTGGACGCCCGCGTCGGTGCGGCCGGCCGCGCGCAGAGTGACGCGCTCACCCGAAAAGGCATGGATGGCGTCTTCAAGCGCACCCTGCACCGACGCACCCTCGGCCTGGCGCTGCCAGCCGACGAACGGCGTGCCGTCGTATTCGATGGTGATGCGATAGCGCGGCATCCGCAGGCGTCCGGCGATATGAAAAAGGAAAGCGGCGCAGCTTTGGCCGCGCCGCACTCCTATCCTCGACCGGGCCAGGCCACAAGCCGGCGCGCTGGCCGCGCGGCCAGAGTGTCCTCGCCAGAGTGATTGCGCTCGAGATAGAAGCGCTCCGCGCTTACCTCAATGCAACTCACTCTCCCGAGTAAGCCTGATGCTCGACCCCGTCAGCGAACGCCACGACCCGGCAGACCGCCGCCGTAGTGCGACCCGCCGTCGCCGTTACCGCGATAGCCGCGACGGCCGTAGCCGTAATAGCCCCCGACGCCATAGACGTTTTGCGACGGAGCCTCTTCCTTCGCCTCGGGGCCGTAATTGTAGTTGTAACGCCGCTCGGTGACGGTGGTCTCGTTGAAACCGAGGCTCAGCGGCGTGACCCCGCCCGGATTGATGATGACGCGCTCGGTCGGCGGCAGCGGGCGGAAAACGCGAACGCCTTCCTCGATGGTGACGACGGCGCCGTAGAACGGCCGTGTCTCGATCCGCGTGGTGCCGTTGGCGAGAGCGGCTGTGGCGCCGGCCGCAAGGGCCGCGACCGCGGCCGCCACGGGGATCATGACCTGCAGGGTACGCATGGAACTGGCCTCCTCACGGGGGCACCGCATATCGGCCCACCCGCGTTGACGTGAGAGTTTAGCTCCCGTCTCCACCAACCGATAGGACTTCGTAAACCATGATTAATGTTGGCGACGCCCCGCCAGCGCGACGCCGCTTGGCCGTGTCGGCGGCCCTCCCCGCCCTCAACGATACTTCGCCGCGCTGATGAACTGGCTGAACGCCGCGCACCAGCCCCCGACTGGCGAGTATTCGCCGCCATCCCCCCCCGCCGGCACGGGCACCAGGAATCCATCGAAGGTCTTGACGTCGCCGACGCGAGCCGACTTCTCCTTCACTTTGAGGAATCCTTCTTTCGTGTCGACGAACTCGGGTGCGAGATAGAGCTTGTAGTCGGGCCCGGGGGCGAGCCGCCCTTCATGAGCGATCATGTCGGGAAGGATGCGCACGTCGCCCTCGCCCCAATGCACGACGTCGCTGCCCTTCAGATTGCGGTCGAAGCGCCCCTTGAAGACGGCCGCTGCGTGCGTGGCTTGAAGCGCCGCCTTGTCGGGGCCGGGCGGCGCGGTCAGGATCGGCAGCGCGTAGACGCCGAGCGCAAAGCCGGCCGCGAGCGTGAGCAGATGAGTCGCGAGCAGGGTCATCCGGCGCAGCATTATCACCTCCATGTTTCGTTGCGAGGCAACCTAACCCACTTGGCGGGCGTTCTGCGGCGCGCGCTCATAACTTCGCTGCAAACCTTCGTGAACCGCGGCGGCGTGATCGCGCGGGGGAATACAGGTAAACCCGCCACATGCGGCTTACCAGTCGTTGGCTGGGCGCTATCGGGGCTTCCTTCCTCGCCGGCTCGCGGGGCTCTTCCGCCGTATCAGGCGAGGCGCGTACCTGCCGGAAGCGCCAACCCGTGCAACAGTTCGGCCGTCGCAACGGGGCGGCGCCCCGCGCGCTGCACCAGCACGGGCCGGATGGCGCCTTCACTGCAGGCGATGGTCAGCTCACCGTCCAGCACCTCGCCTGGCGCACCGCGACCTTCAGCAAGCGACGACTTGAGAACCTTGATGCGCTCCGGCCGGCCGTCGACCATCACCTCGAACCATGCGCCCGGCGAAGGCGTTAGCCCGCGTATCCGATTGTGGACCTCGCTCGCCGGGCGGGCGAAGTCGATCCGCGCTTCGGCCTTGTCGATCTTGGCGGCGTAAGTGACACCTTCGGACGGCTGCTGAAGCGCCGTAATCGTTCCGGCCTCCAGCGCCGCGAGCGTTTCCACCAGCAGCGGCGCGCCGAGCAACGCCAGCCGGTCATGGAGCTCGCCGGCCGTCTCATCGGGCAAAATGGGCG
>CALMPK010000347.1 GCA_937873575.1 uncultured Hyphomicrobiaceae bacterium | reverse complement strand
GTTGACGATGCCGATCAACGTAATTCCGATCTGCACGGCGGAGAGAAAGCGGCCCGGGTCCGAGGCGAGAGCAAGCGCGCTGTTGGCGCCCTTGCGTCCCGATGCGGCCATCGCCTTGAGGCGCGTGCGGCGAGCGGAAACTACGGCGAGTTCGGAAAGCGCGAACATCCCGTTGAGTAGGATGAGGGCTGCGACGATGGTCAACTCGGTCACGACATTGTCGGCCGGCTCGCCGCGGGCCACTCCTTGTTGCTGGGGAGACGGATCGTAGGAAGGCGCTGACCGGTGGTCAACGTCTGCCCGGCGCCTTCATCTCGGCCTTTCGGCTCAGCCTGCATCTGCAACGCGCACGGGCGGCCCCGTGAAATCTCAGATCGACGTCAGCCAATTCGCCGCCTAAAAATCAAATGGACCTGACGGACCATCGACGTCCGCCCGTTCACATCGTGCAGCGAAGGCTCGAACCGGTATGAAGCGAATTGCACTTTCCGAGGCTTGGACCGGTGTCGCCGACTGCCGCAACTGCAGTATTCGCAGCTCTGTGCTGTTCGCCCGGCTGGACGAGAAGGACTTCGACGAGTTGCACCGGCCGATCGACCAGCTCGTCTATGCGCCGGGAGCCGAAATCTACGCGGCCGGCGACAAGGCGGAGACCCTGTTCACCATCCGCTCCGGCCTCGTGAAGCTGACGCGTTTCCTGCCGGACGGCAGCCAGCGGATCGTGCGTCTCCTGCGGCGGACCGACGTCATGGGACTCGAGGCATTGCTCGGCGGCGACTACGAGCACAACGCCACGGCGCTGCAGCCGACCGAGCTCTGCCGCTTGCCGGCCGACGCAGTGCGTCGCCTTTCGCAGCGTAACTCTGGTCTCTATCACGAGCTGATGGCGCGCTGGCATCGCGCTCTGAGCGACGCCGACCGCTGGATTGCGGAGTTCTCGACGGGGCCGGCGCGCGATCGCGTGGGGCGGCTGCTGCTGTGGCTTGCCGAACGGGACGAGCCGGGGCGGTGTCAGCTCTTCAGCCGCGAGGATCTCGGCGCCGTGCTGGGGCTGACGACGGAGACGTCGAGCAGGACGATGGCGGAGATGAAGCGGCAGGGTGTGATCCTAGAGACGAAGCCGAACCACTTCGAGTTCGATATGGAGAACTTGAGCCGTCTCGTTTCTTAGACGATGCGCCAGCTACCCGCAGAGTTCGATCGAATTTGATGGAATGGCGCGCGTCATCCAACGCCGTCGCCGATGGTACTCCATTCCATGAGGTCAGGATGCGCGTGATGCACACGATGACAGCGCTCCGCGCTTTCATCTCGACCGATGGCGGTACGACACAGCGATAAGGCAAGAAGGTCGGGACGACGAGCGGCGGAGCTGTTCCGCGCAATGCTCATGCGGGCAGTGATGAGTGAGCGAGGCGGTTCGTCTCGTGCAACCTCACTGCATTTCGAGCGCGCCAGGTCCGCCGGACATCCCACGGGGAACCGTCCGCACGTCCATGCGTTTCGGATACGACAAGTGCATTGGATGATCGCTGGTCCTTGACGGCTCGCGATGCCGCGGTCCTCTACCTGTGGTTCTACTTCTCCGGATCGTGAGCGCCGCTTCCTTGCTGTGAAAAAGTCGTGGATCGAACGAGATGAAAGATTCTCGGATGAAGCCCGCCGCCGATCATCCCATGCGGGGTCCGTCGACGCACGGCTAGTCCGGTGGCGCCGAGGGCGACTTCGGTGAACAGGCGCTCCGCTTGATCGATCAAGCGCAACGTGCGGCCGAGAGCCCGACCACTGCCGCGCGCAAGTCGATGCAACAGAACCCCACACTGGCGCTCGCAGGCGCCGTTGCGTTCGGCGCGGCCGCGATCCTTCTCGTCCGCCGCCGGATGACGCGGCAGGAGACGACGGCGGAGAGGGTGGAGCGCGGTATCGAGCCCCAAGCTCGGTCGATCCGCCGTGCGTTGCGTCAGGAGGTGCGAGGCCATGATTTCGCTTCGCACGTCGGCCACATTGACAGTGTGCTGGGCAATATCGATCTCGAGCCCTTCCTGCTCCCGCTTCTCGATCAGGCGTCGGCGATAGCCGGGGAGGACCAGGCGAAGCTCGGTAGCGCCCCAAGTAGCCGTCGAACAGGCAGGGTGCGGTCTCCGTCGTCGGGCAGGTGGGGCTTCCTCGCGGACGAAACTCGCAGGCAGCAGGTCTACATCGGCCCGGCAAGGCCTCCCCATGGCCGTGGTTGAATTATGCGGGTGCTCCGGGCTCGCCCATTCAGCTTTCAGCAGGTCGAGCAGCCCAAGTCATGTACATAAAAGCCGATCTGTCAGGTTGGAATTAAGTTGTTGTGCATTGCAATACTAGCTCGCCGTTGCGAAGAACATGATCTGTCACAGCGCAATATTGATGAATTGACGCCACAGGGTTGCTTTGGACGACGATTTTCTAACTATTACGGCCTGCGATGGGTCGACTCGAATCGCTTTTTGTGGAGTCAATGACGGCGGTGTGACGCATGCACGAAAGATCAATGTGCCGAAGCGCGCGCGTCGGGAGGTCGCAATCCACTTGGGGGGATGCGTGAAGGGAACGGTTTTGACGATCGCAGGCAATGCTTGCCTGCTTGGCGCGGGTGTCACGGCAATCCTGCTGATCCCGGCATTTGCCATGGATGCGCAGTTCTGGATTCCGGCGCTGGCCGGTTTGCAGCTCTGGATGTGCTGCGTGTGGCGCGCTGGGCGCCGTTGATGCACCGTTCGGCGCGCGGGTGTGCCGCGCAGCCGTGTTGCGTTGTGTTGGGCCACTCATTCAGCAAGCGATTGAAAAGTGCGAGCGGGTCGGCAGGGTCGGTCGCGCAAATTTTTTGTTTACGCCAGCGCCGAGTGACGGGCCGAGCGGCTACGGGTGGGCGGCGGTTGAACAGGGGTTGAATTAGGGCCCGGACAGGATGTCGAGGCGACCATCTCTCAGGTGTGCGCCAATACTGTCCTGAACCCACCGAGCCGATGCTCGGATCTACTCGTGTGCACTTGATGTATTCGCGCGCCATGACAGCGAGAACAAGCACACGGATCGCTGCGCGCCTGCTCTCATGCTGGATCGGGAAGCTACCCCGTCGGGAGGGGAGCTCCTGACACCCGACAAGCTGCAATGGTGCCCTGGAGCGCGATCGGCTTGTTCTTTCAAGCATGTTCGTAGGGTAGGGCACGCGCTCTCGAAGGAAGTGCCCTGCACTTCCTTCTCGACCGATCGCTCCCTAGCCCCCCGCGACCGCGGCAGACCGCAGCGCTTCGCGCATCGTCGTGCCCACCTGGCTCGCATCGCGGACGACCTGGATGCCAGCGCGTTCGAGGGCCGAGATCTTCGAGGCGGCAGTGCCGGCGCCAGCCGTCGCCAGCGCGCCCGCGTGCCCCATGCGCCGCTCGGGCGGAGCATGCCGTCCTGCGACCAGCGCCACGATCGGCTTTCTCGGTTTGCGTGCCCCGACCAGGGCCGCGACTGCTTCCTCCTCCGAGCCGCCGATTTCACCGACGACGATGATGCCCTCGGTCTCGTCGTCGGCCAGGAACATCTCGACCGTATCGGCGAGGCCCAGCCCGTGCACGGGGTCACCGCCGACGCCGACCGTGGTCGATTGGCCGAGGCCCGCCGTCGTCGTCTGGAGAACCACCTCGCTCGTCAATGATGCCGAGCGGGAGGCGATGCCGATGCCGCCACGGCGGGCGTCGATCGTGGACATCACGCCGAGCTGGCCGATGCCGGGTGCGAGCACGCCCTGGCTGTTCGGACCGACGAGCCGTGTTCGCGAGCCGACCAGCGCCTGACGGACGCGCACCATGTCCAGCACGGGTACGCGCTCGGTCACGCAGACGGCAAGCTCGAGTTCGGCCTCGATGGCCTCGATGATGGCGGCCGCGGCACGGTCAGGCGGCACGAAGACCAGCGTGGCGGTGGCGCCGGTCGTCGCCTTCGCGTCGCCGACAGTGTCGAAAATCGGCAGATCGAGATGCGTGCGGCCGCCCTTGCCCGGCACGACGCCAGCGACGAGCTTCGTGCCGTAGGAGAGCATGCGCCCGCAATGGAAGGTCGCCGCGCGGCCGGTGAGGCCCTGGCACATGACCTTGGTCTCGGGTGTGATGAGAATGGCCATTACGCGGCCTCCTTTCTGACTGCCGCGACCGCAAGTCGTGCGCCCTCGGCCATGTCGTCTGCCGCAGTGTACGCGACGCCGTTGTTGCGCAAAACGGTCTGCGCGAACGCCGCGTTGTTTCCTGCGAGGCGCATGATGATGGGTACGCGGCGGCTCACCTTGCGCAGCGCAATGCCGAGTCCTTCGGCGATGGTATCGCAACGCTGCATGCCACCGCCGTGAACGTTGACATAGATCGCTCGCACGGCCGGGTTGGCAAGTATGAGGCCGAAGCCGTGAGCGATGTCGAGGCTTGTCGCGGTCGTGCGGATGTCCATGAAGTTCGCGGCCGAGCCGCCAGCGCTTTCGATCAGGTCGAGCGTGGTCAGCGCCAGACCGGCGCCGTTGACGACGCAGCCGATGCTGCCGTCGAGCTTCAGGTAGTTGATCTGGTGACGTTGTGCTTCGAGCTCGTCGGGGTCGGCGCCGGTTCTTTCAATCTTGAGCCGGGCCAGATCGGGCCTTCGGAAGAGCGCGTTGTCGTCGATCGTCACCTTGGCGTCGAGGGCACAAAGGCGGCCTTCCTCGGTGACGCCGAGCGGGTTGATCTCGGCGAGTGTGGCGTCGCTGCCGATGAACGCCGACGCGAGATTGCGCATCACCGCAACGAGGCCCGCTGCAATGCGCGGCTCGCTCGCGATCTGCTTGGCAGCGCTGTCGAAGTCTCCGACGAGGCGGGGGCCGTCCAGCGACAGCGCGATCCTGTGGACGACGTCGCGGTCCGTGCTGGCGCGCACCTCGATGTCGTCACCACCGGCGCGGCTCGCCAGCATGATGATGGTGCCGTTCTGGGGATCGATGGTGATGGCGAGGTACAGGAGATCGAGCGTGCGGATCTGCTCCTCGACCTGCACTGCATCGACGCGCGCGGCTCGCGAGCCGGTCTGCCGAGTGACGAGGTCCGTGCCGAGAAGCGCACGCGCAGCGCTCTCGACCTCGTTGGCGTTGGAGGCGAAGCGAATGCCGCCCGCCTGTTTGCGGTCGCCGGCGAGTATTTGCGCCTTGACGACGAAGCCATTGCATCCGAGCCGCCGCGCGGCCTGGCCTGCGCCGTCGACGCTTGTCGCGACCTCGCTGATGGGAACCGGAATGCCATATGCGGAAAGCAGGCGCTTGGCCTGATGCTCGTAGAGATCCATGGGCACCTCCCGAGTGCTGGCCCCGACTTGCACACCGCGCCTTGCGATGTCCGTCGTGGGCACGTTGCGCGCCGCTGTGCAGGCGAACGGCCGTTTTTCGTCGAGAGGTCCGGCGGTTCCGGGTTCGATCGATCGGCTCTTCTTGGGCGGCGCTGTTCGAAGTGGGCGGCGTGCCGGGTTCGTCCGATGGCTGTGTTTGCGTGGGAAATAGGCCCTGGACGGTCTCGAAACCCCGCTGCACCCGCCTGGGCGTGCCAGCTTCGAGTGCTGGTATACAAAATGCCACGCAATCGGGGTGGTGTCGATAAAAAGTATGAGGCATGCGTGCCCGGTGGGAAACGTTTTCCGCTCACGAGTAAGGGGCATGCAACTGACTGCAATATCACCAGAACCTCGCTGCACAAAGCAGTGGCAGGATTTCTTATGACTAAAATTTGTGCGGAAGATGCCTTGTTGGGCAGCTCGCAAGGGTATCTTCGCGCCAATAGCTTCGTTAGATTCAAAGAACTTGCACCGGCGCGAACCCTGCATGGCAGACACGAGAGTTCCGCGTCGGATTGCGGAAGAGTGATCGAGCGAGGGCTCCAAGTGGCTTCACAGAACGTCTCCTCACAATCGGCCTCACAGACTTCGTCTGCGTCAAATGTTGTGCCCCTCAGCGTGCCCGCGGCGGCGAAATCTACGAGCGCCTTCGACGAGATGCGCGGCTACGGCGATGAGCTGCGCGGCCCCTATTCCGCGATCGGCGACTGGCTCTCCTCGCAACGGCTGGAGGACCTCAAGCAGAAGGTGCTCGAGGCCGAGACGATCTTTCGCCGCGTCGGCATCACGTTCAACGTCTACGGCGAGAAGGACGCCGCCGAGCGGCTCATTCCCTTCGACATCATTCCGCGCGTGGTCGCGGCGGCGGAATGGCGACGTCTCGCGGCCGGCATCGAGCAGCGCGTGCGCGCGCTCAACGCCTTCATGCACGACATCTATCATCGCCAGGAGATCCTGCGCGCCGGCCGCATCCCGCCGGAGCTGATCGTGCAGAACTCGGCGTTCGTGCCGGAGATGGTCGGGGTCGATCCCGCGCGCGGCATCTACTCCCACATCATCGGTGTCGACCTCGTGCGCACGGGTGAAGACGACTTCTACGTCCTCGAGGACAACACGCGCACACCATCTGGCGTCTCCTACATGCTGGAGAACCGCGAGACGATGATGCACACCTTCCCGGAGCTGTTCGAGCGCAACAACGTGGCGCCCGTCGAGGACTACACGGACAGCCTGTTACAGACGCTGCGTTCCGTCGCACCGCCCAACCTCAATCAAGAGCCCACCATCGCGCTGCTCACGCCGGGCATCTACAACAGCGCGTACTTCGAGCACTCCTTCCTCGCCGACGAGATGGGCATCGAGCTTGTCGAGGGACAGGATCTGATCGTTTCCGACGGCGCGCTGCACATGAAGACGACGCGCGGTCTGAAGCAGATCGACGTGCTCTACCGGCGCATCGACGACGAGTATCTCGATCCCCTCGTCTTCCGTCCGGACTCGATGCTCGGCGTACCGGGGATCTTCGACGTCTATCGCTCGGGCCGTGTGACCATCGTCAATGCGCCGGGCGCCGGTATCGCCGACGACAAGGCGATCTACAGCTACATTCCCGAGATCATCGAGTTCTACATGGGGCGCCCGCCCATCCTGAAAAACGTGCCGACGTACAACTGCAGAAAAGCCGACGAACTGGCCTACGTCATCGAGAACATGGCCGATCTGGTGGTGAAGGAAGTTCACGGTTCCGGCGGCTATGGCATGCTCGTCGGCCCGGCATCGACCAAGGAGCAGGTCGATGCGTTCCGCGCCAAGGTCAAGGCCCGCCCGGACAACTACATCGCCCAGCCGACGCTGGCGCTCTCCACCTGCCCCACCATCTGCGACAAGGGCATCCACGGCCGGCATGTCGACCTGCGCCCATTCGTGCTCGTCGGCGACAAGATCCGGTTGACGCCCGGCGGCCTCACGCGCGTTGCGTTGAAGGAGGGCTCGCTGGTCGTCAACTCGAGCCAGGGCGGAGGCACCAAGGATACCTGGGTGCTCGAGGAGTAAGCCGTGCCGCATCGATCAGGAGGCCGTTTCCTCCCGCGTCCGCCCGGATGCGCGTCCAAGGCGTTGCCCGATCACTCGGATCACTGCGACAGATAATCTGAAGAAAGTCGCCACACATGCTTGGCCGTACAGCACACGATCTCTACTGGCTTTCGCGCTACATCGAGCGCGCCGAAAACATGGCCCGGCTGGTCGATGTCGCCTACCGCATCGGCCTCATCCCGCGCGGTTCGAACCGCAATCAGGAATGGGGCTCGACGCTGAAGAGCGCGGGATGCGCCGAAGGCTACTTCCAGAAGTATGGCGGTCTCGATCCGCGCTCGGTCATCCATTACCTGCTGGTCGATCCCGAGAACCCGTCGAGCGTGCGCTCGTGTCTGGCCACCGCGCGCCAGAACGGCCGTGCGCAGCGCACCGCCATCACCAGCGACATGTGGGAAAGCCTCAACCAGACCTATCTCGACTTCAGCCGCCTGAACACGGCGGGGGTGAAGATGAGCGAGCTGCCCGATCTCCTCACCTGGATCAAGCAGCGTTCGGCGCTGTTCCGCGGCACGCTGCTTAATACGGTGCTGCGCCGCGACGGATTCTATTTCAGCCAGCTCGGCACGTTCCTGGAGCGCGCCGACAACACCGCCCGCATCCTCGACGTGAAGTACTATCTGCTGCTGCCGCAGAACGAGATCGTCGGCGGCGGTATCGACAACTACCAGTGGTCGGCGATCCTGCGCTCCGTCTCCGCGCACCGCAGCTACAAGTGGGT
>CALMPK010000346.1 GCA_937873575.1 uncultured Hyphomicrobiaceae bacterium | reverse complement strand
CATCGCGGCAATCGTCATGATCGGCGGTACGGAGCTGCTGCGCGAACTCGACTGGATGCGCGACATCTTCGGCGCGAGCTTCGACCCGACGCAGTATCGCATGCTGCTGTTCGGCCTCGCGATGGTGCTGATGATGTTGTGGAAGCCACGCGGGCTCGTCTCGACCCGTGAACCCACCATCTCGCTTGGCGCGCGCAAAGCGATTTCCGGCGCGCACGTCAAGGAGGGGCACGGATGACGAGCCCCGACGGTGGCAACCCGCATCACGCGACGGCGCACTTCTCGGACGCGGCGCGGTCGGCCGCGGCGCCAACTCCGCTACTCGCTGTCGAGCATCTGACGATGCGCTTCGGCGGCCTCACTGCCGTAGACGACCTTTCGTTCTTCGCCAACCGCGGCGAGATCACCGCCTTGATCGGTCCGAACGGCGCGGGCAAGACGACGGTATTCAACTGCATCACCGGTTTCTACAAACCGACCAGCGGGCGCATCGCCCTCGCCCACGCCACGCACGCAAGCCCCGCCGATCTGGCGCGCCTCACGCTTGGCGGTAAACGCTGGCGCGACGGCAAGGCGGGCGGCCTCTATCTGCTCGAGCGGATGCCCGATTTCGAGATCGCGGCCAAGGCCCGCGTCGCCCGCACGTTCCAGAACATCCGCTTGTTCACCGGCATGACAGTGCTCGAGAACCTCGTCGTCGCCCAGCACAACACGTTGATGCGCGCCTCCGGCTGGTCGATCCTCGGGCTCATCGGAGCCCCGGCCTATCGCAATGCCGAACGGGCCGCGATCGAGAAGGCCCGCTACTGGCTGGAGCAGACCAACCTGCTCGCGCGCGCCGACGATCCCGCCGGCGATCTGCCCTATGGCGACCAGCGGCGGCTCGAGATCGCGCGGGCCATGTGTACCGACCCCGTGCTGCTCTGCCTCGACGAGCCGGCCGCCGGCCTCAACCCGCGCGAAAGCGCCGACCTCAACACGCTGCTGCGCCGCATCCGCAAGGACCACGCCACCTCGATCCTGCTGATCGAGCACGACATGAGCGTGGTCATGGAGATTTCTGATCGCGTCGTCGTGCTGGAGCACGGCGCCAAGATTTCCGATGGCACGCCGGAGTTCATCAGGAACGATCCCGCCGTCGTCGCTGCCTATCTCGGCGTCGAGGAGGACGAAGAGGCAGCGGCCGAGGCCGAGATCGCCGGCCTTTCCGGCGCACGCGGCGCAAATGGCGCCAACGGAATGCAGGGCAACGGAGGCGGCCGATGACGACGCCGCTCCTGTCGATGCGCGGCATTACCGCCTATTACGGCAACATCGTCGCGTTGAAGGGCGTCGACATCGACGTCGCCGAAGGCGAGATCGTAACGCTGATCGGCGCCAACGGCGCCGGCAAATCCACCTTGATGATGACCGTGTTCGGCAACCCGCGTGCGCGCACCGGCTCCATCGTCTACGACGGACGCGACATCACCCACCTGCCGACGCACGAGATCGCCCGTCTGCGCATCGCGCAATCGCCCGAGGGTCGCCGCATCTTCCCGCGCATGAGCGTTCTCGAAAACCTCCAGATGGGCGCGGCGATCGACGGCTTCGCCCACTTCGACGAAGACCTGGAGCGGGTGACCCGCCTCTTTCCGCGTCTCAAGGAGCGTCTCGAGCAGCGCGGCGGCACGCTGTCCGGCGGCGAGCAGCAGATGCTCGCCATCGCGCGCGCGCTGATGAGCCGGCCGCGCCTGCTCTTGCTCGACGAGCCTTCGCTCGGCCTCGCGCCGCTGATCGTGCGGCAGATCTTCGATGCCATCCGCGAGCTCAACACGCGCGACGGCCTCACCGTGTTCCTGGTCGAGCAGAACGCTTTTCACGCCTTGAAGCTCGCGCATCGCGCTTACGTAATGGTCAATGGTCTCGTCACCATGTCGGGCACGGGACGCGAGCTTCTGACCAGACCCGAGATCCGGGCCGCCTATCTCGAAGGCGGGCGGCATTAGTTTTTTGAACGGCGTACTCGGCATCGCTACGGCGAGCACCGAGGCAGCGGAACGAGCGAAAGCCATGCCGGAATTCTATCAGAGCGGTCCCAACGGCCTTTGGGTGTTCCTGTTGCTCACTGTCGCCATCGGCGGTGGTGCGGCGTGGGTGACGGGCAAGGCCATCGCCGAAACCTGGAGACCCGTGTCGCAGCTCGTCGTCTACGTGCTGCTTCTCGCCGCCGCCGTTCGCTTTTTCCATTTCGCGCTGTTCGAGGAGCCGCTGCTCGCGGCCGCTAACTATGTCGTCGACGCCGCCGTGCTGCTCGCCTCGGCACTGGCGGGGTTTCCCCGC
>CALMPK010000345.1 GCA_937873575.1 uncultured Hyphomicrobiaceae bacterium | reverse complement strand
CTGTTAAGAGAGGATATCTCGGCGTGCGAGACGTCGATCTGGTGGGGTGCCTATCTCGGATTGCCGCAACAGATCACGATCAATGGGCAGCTTGCCGATGTCGCCGAGCAGATCGTTGAAACGCGCCGGGCGGCCCGCACCCGGCATGGCTGGATCATGGACACGTATCTACTGCGCCGGCGATCACAGGCCGAGGGCTGAGCCGTGGATCAGAAGTGCGCCCCCCGCGAGCAACAGCAACGCACCGAGCACGAGCGCTCGAATATAGACCGACAAGGCACGCCTGAGATCGGCGGGCGACGGGTCGGGGGCGGCAGCATTGATCCAGGGCTCATCGGCGATCCGGTCGTGGTATGTGCGCGGACCCGAGAGCCGCGCGCCGATTGCGCCGGCCATCGCTGCTTCCGGGTATCCGGCATTGGGCGAGCGGTGCTTGCGCGCGTCGCGCCACATCACCATCATGGAACGCGCGGGTGCCCCGGAGGCAAGCGCGATCAGCAGCCCCGTCAGCCGAGCGGGAGCGAGGTTGGCCACGTCGTCCACGCGCGCCGAAGCCCAGCCGAAGTAGCGATGCCGCGGCGTCCTGTGCCCGATCATCGAGTCGAGCGTGTTGATGGCCTTGTAAGCCGCGATGCCGGGCAACCCGAGAAGTGCGCCCCAGAAGAGTGGCGCCACCACACCATCGGAAGCGTTCTCCGACAGGCTCTCGACCGACGCCCTGATGACGCCGGCGGCGTCGAGCGCGGTGACATCGCGGCCGACGATCATCGCCACCGCAGCGCGCGCGCCATCGAGATCGCCGCGCTCGAGCGGACGTGCGACGGCAGCGACGTGAGTGTAGAGCGATCGCGCGGCGACGAGCGGCCAAGCGGCAACGCCAAGCAACATTGCGGTCACAGGGCCCAGCGCCAGCGCGATCAGCGCCCACTGGATCACACCCGCCGCGAGAGCCGCCACGGCAACGACAACGACGAGTGTCGCAATACCCAGCAGGCGCTTTACAGTCGGCGCGGCGTCTCTGGAATTGGGCCCAGCATCGAGCCTGGCAATCAGACGCCCGAGCCAAGTGACCGGGTGACCGATCGTCTTGAACAGACGATCCGGCCATCCGATCGCCGCGTCAAAAAGCAAGGCGAAAAGCATCGCGAGCGCGTACACATGGCCTCCGTTCGTGATCCATCAGCCCTGACGATTGACGAAACCGATGGAGAAGGCCGGTCCGGGAAGAACGCGGATCAGCGTCACCGACAAGGGCTCGATCTCGAAGGCGAGCGCGGTCTCGAACGCGGCACCGAGCGACAGTGCAATCGCAGCCCGGATCGTGCCCGCGTGCGCCACCACCGCTATTCGGTGTTCAGCGATTGTCGCCACGTCTTGAAGCGCCGGTGCGACCCGCTCACAGACGTCGAGAAAGCTCTCGCCACCGGGCGGATGATGTTCCGCGAGCTCGCGACGCGACAGCGGCCCGAGGTCCGGCACATCGCTGTAGGCAGCGCCTTCCCACACGCCGAAGTTCTGCTCCCACAGGCGCGCATCGGTGGTCGGCTCGACATCGGGGAATATCACCGCCGCGGTTTCCCGACATCGCAGCGCGGGACTCGAGATCACCAGTTCGACATGGCCGACGAGAGAACGCGCGCCCGCAACCCTGGCGTGGTCCAGCGCGGCGACGGCGACGTCACGACGCCCCGCGACCAAGCCGGCGGTGTGCGCGCGAGCATGCCGGACGAAGAGAACCTCCTTCGCGGACGCGCGTGTCTTCCCGGAATGGTGGAGGTGCCGTTTCAAGGGGCTACCAGACGGTTATGCCCATCGGATCACGAGGGCGAGGCATGACGATCATACTCATCACAGGCGGCGCGCGCTCGGGCAAGAGCCGGCATGCAGAGAGCCTAGCGTTATCCATGGCGGATAGCGTCAACGCCATCCCGATCTACATCGCCACGGCGCAAGCGCACGACGACGAGATGGCCGAGCGCATCACCGCCCACCGGAGCCGGCGTGGCGCCGCCTGGCGCGATGTCGAAGCACCGTTCGCGCTCGCCGACACCCTAGATCAGACGGACGGCGCTGGCCCTCGCCTCGTCGATTGCCTGACACTCTGGCTGACGAACGTCATGCTCGCCGAGCAGGATTGGCGCGGAGAGACCGAAGCTCTGTGCACGCGGTTGCGACATCAGTCGTCGTCCGTTGTGCTCGTCACGAACGAAGTGGGGCTCGGCATCGTGCCGGACAATGCGCTCGCACGCCGCTTTCGCGACTACGCCGGGCTCGTGAACCAGATGGTGGCCGAGGTGGCCGACTCCGTGATCTTCACGGTCGCGGGCTTGCCGATGAAGGTGAAATAACGTGAGCCAACCACTACTGCCTGCCGCGAGCTTCGCAGACCTCGCATCACGTCTCGCACAATTGCCGGCCTTCGACGAAGCACACGCGGCGATGGCCCGCGAGCGTCAGTCCGCATTGACGAAGCCGCCCGGATCGCTAGGCCGTCTCGAGGACATCGCCGTGTTCGCCGCAGGATGGCAGGCACGGACCGTTCCCACGGCCGAACGCACGCAGGCGCTCGTCTTCGCCGGCAACCACGGCGTCTGCGCGCAAGCGGTCAACGTCTATCCGCAATCCGTCACCGCACAGATGGTCGAGAACTTCAGGTCGGGTGGAGCGGCCATCAATCAATTGGCAGGGCTCTGCGGCGCGCGGCTCGACATCGTGGCGCTCGATCTCGACCGCCCGACGGGCGACATCTCGGTCGTCGATGCCATGGACGAAGCGGAAACACTCGCCGCACTTGCCCAAGGGTACGCCGCGGTCGACACAGAAGCGCACGTCCTCGTCCTCGGCGAGATGGGAATCGGCAATACGACGATCGCCGCTGCCCTTGCCGCCGCCCTGTTCGGCGGCCGCTCCGAAGATTGGGTTGGGCCGGGCACCGGCGCCAACGCCGAAGGCATCGCACTGAAAACGCGGGTCGTCGATCGCGCCCGCGCACGCATCGCTGGCGAAACGTCACCGCTGCGTATTCTCGCCGCTGTCGGCGGGCGCGAGCAAGCCGCCTTGTGTGGCGCCATCCTCGCGGCTCGCAGCGCCAGGATCACCGTGGTTCTGGACGGATTCATCTGCACAGCAGCCGCTGCCGTTCTCGGCCGACTTGGCTCGGAACTTTCGCCGCCCGTCGATCTCCTCGCCCATTGCCTCGCCGGCCACGTCGGTGCCGAGCCCGGTCACCGGCCATTGCTGGCACGGCTCGGCAAGGTTCCATTGCTCGATCTCGGCATGCGGCTCGGCGAGGGTTCCGGAGCCGCCGTTGCACTGCTTGTCGTCAAGGCCGCGCTCGCCGCCCACGCGGGTATGGCGACGTTTGCCGAAGCCGGCGTGAGTGATCGATGACGGGCGGCGAGCGAATGGAAGCCGAGCCTCGCGGCATCGTTCTACGTCGCTTCGACGAGCTTCGGCTCGCGATCATGTTCCTGACGCGGCTACCGGTCGGTCGCATCGACAAGCTTCCGCGCTTCGCCGACTCGATGTGGGCGTTTCCCGTCGCCGGTGCGCTGCACGGCGGCATCGTCGGCGCGATCTTCGCCGGCGCCGCATGGGCCGGGTGGGGCGCGCCGATCCCAGCGCTTCTCGCGATCGTCGCCGGCCTTCTCGCATCGGGCGCTTTCCACGAGGATGGCCTCGCCGATTGCGCGGACGGATTTGGCGGCGGCACCACGCGAGAAAGAAAGCTCGAGATCATGCGCGACAGCCGGCTCGGCACCTATGGAACAGCCGCCCTGATGCTCGCGCTCGCGCTCAAGGTGGCGCTCCTCGGCAGCCTTGGAGATCCACTTCGCGTCGTATCCGCCAGCGTGGCGCTCGGAGCGCTGACGCGCGGTCTACTGCCCGCCGCTTTGTTGCTACTGCCCGCGGCGAGGGAGGATGGGGCGAC
>CALMPK010000344.1 GCA_937873575.1 uncultured Hyphomicrobiaceae bacterium | reverse complement strand
GCTCGTCAGGCTCATAACCTGAAGGCCGCAGGTTCAAATCCTGCCCCCGCACCCAAACACAAAAGCCCGCCCCGTCGACAACCGGGCGGGCTTTTGCTTGTCGGAGCCGGACGCCGGCTTAGAGCGGTCCAGGACCCGGCGCGTAGCTGCGCTCGATCCCCGGACCCAGCGGAATGTCCAGAAGATACCAGGCCGCAAAAAGCGCCGTCGACGCCACGAAAAACGCCACCGTGTACGGCAGCATCAGCGCAATCATCGAGCCAATCCCAAAGTCCGGCCGATAACGCTGCGCCATAATCAGGATCAACGGAAAATACGTCATGAACGGCGTAATCATGTTCGTCGTCGAATCGCCGAGCCGATAGGCGGCTTGCGTGGCCTCCGGCGCGATGCCGACCAGCATCAGCATCGGCACGAGGACCGGCGCGAGAATCGCCCATTTGGCGGATGCGCTGCCGACCAGGAGGTCGGTGGCCATGGCGATCAGGATGACCATGATCAGGATCGGCAGCCCGCCGGCGCCGATCGACTTGAGGAATTCGGCGCCGCTGATCGCCATGAGCGCGCCCAGATTCGACCAGGCGAAGAGCGTAACGAAGACGGCGGCGAAGAATGCCAGCACCAGGTAGGAACTCATCTCCGCCATGCCCTTGGACGCCATCTGCACGGCATCCCGGTCGGACTTGATGGTGCCCGCGGCGACACCGTAGGCGATACCCATCAGCAGAAAGCCGAGAAAGAGGACGGCGATCAGCCCCCGCAGCAGCGGGTCGAAATCGCCGTCGGCCGGATCGCGCAAGGCAGAGCCCGGCTCCCAGGCGAGGAACGCGACGAAGCCCAGATAGGCGAGCAGCGTCAGTCCGGCCCAGCGCAGACCACGACGCTCGCGAGCCGCCTTGGCCGGATCGTGGTCGAGCGGCGCGACGTCGATCCACTTGGGCCCGGCGTTGAGGCGCGGCTCGACGATGCGTTCGCACACCAGGGTGCCGGCGATCGAAAGGACCGGCATCAAGGCCATCATGAGAAACCAGTTCGAGGTGATCTCGACGGTGTAGGTCTTGTCGATGAGCTGCGCGGCCGCCTGGGTAAGGCCGGAGAGCAGGCCGTCGAGCGTGGTGATGGAGAGATTTGCCGTGAAGCCGCCGGCGACGCCGGCGAAGGCCGCCGAAATGCCGGCCACCGGATGCCGGCCCGAGGCGGCGAAGATGGCGCCGGCGAGCGGAATCAGAACGACATAACCGGCATCGGAGGCGATCGAGGCCTGACAGCCTGCGATGACGATGGTGAAGGTGAGCAGCGGCTTGGGGACCGCGCGCACGAGGCCCGACAAGGCAGCGGCGAACAGGCCGGCGCGCTCGGCGACGCCCACGCCGATCATCATGATGAGGACGATCCCGAGCGGGGGGAAGCCCGTGAAGATCTGCGGCAGTTCGGTGAAGAGCCGGCGCAGCTGATCGGCGTGCAGCAGGGAGATCGCGGCGATCGGCTTGCCGTCAGCGGGATTGAGCGCACCTGTACCGGCTGCCGCCAGCAAGGCCGAGACGATCATCAGGAGACCGATCGAGATGACGAACAGCGTCACCGGGTCGGGCAGCTTGTTTCCCGCGCGTTCCACGGCATCGAGTGCCCGGCGCAAGCGTGTCGGCCGTTCGGCTGCGATTTCCGTCATGGTCCCCCAAGAATCTGACGCAACGCGATCATCGCCGCTCTCCCGGCCGCCGTCCACTGCCGCACTGCATCATGGATTGCCTCTTGGCGCGGCGCTTCGCTTCGCTAACCTGACGGCGACCGCCCGCAGAGGCGGCTGCCGGAGGGCGCCATGAAGTTCACCTGGTTCAATCTGATGCCGTGGCCGTATCTGCCGGACGATTTCCGGGAGAAGAACCGGTCGGTCTGGGTCGACATCGACCAACGCCTGTTCGACCCGGCCAAGAGCCATGCCGTCTACAACACCTATATGGACCTTCTGGAATATGCCGGGACGCTCGGCTTCGACGGCATCGGCGTCAACGAGCACCACCAGAACGGCTACGGCATCATGCCCTCGCCCAACATCATCGCGGCGGGCCTGGCGCGCGGCAAGTCGGACGCGGCGATCGTCGTGCTGGGCAACTCCATCGCCCTCTACAATCCGCCGATCCGGGTGGCGGAGGAGTTCGCCATGCTGGACTGCATCAGCGGCGGGCGGCTGGTCGCCGGGTTCCCGGTCGGCACTTCGATGGACACCAACTACTGCTACGGCCAGATCCCGTCGCTGACGCGGGAGAAGTACCAGGAGGCGCACGATCTCATCATCAAGGCCTGGACGACGCGCGATCCCTTCGCCTTCAACGGCCGCTACAACAAGCTGCGCCACGTCAATATCTGGCCGCGGCCGATCCAGCAGCCGCATCCGCCGGTGCACATCCCCGGCGGCGGGTCGGTGGAGACCTACGATTTCTGCATCGACAACACCTACTCGTATTCCTATCTCAGCTTCTCGGGCTATATCCGCGCCAAGGCGCTGATGCAGGGCTACTGGGACCGCGTCGCGGAGCGCGGCACGCCCGATACCTCGCCCTACCGCGCCGGCTTCGCGCAGACGATCTGCGTCGCCGAGACCGACGAGGAGGCCGAGCGGCTCTACGCGCCGCATGTCAGCTATTTCTACAATCGCTGCCTGCACGTGCATCCGGGCTTCGCCGACGCGCCCGGCTATCGCACCATCAAGACGATCCAGACCGGCGCGCTGTCGCAGTACGCGCCGCCGCGCGGCGGCTACGCCAACCTGACCTGGAAGGAACTGACCGAGCAGGGGCACGTCATCGCCGGCAGCCCGGAGACGGTGCGCCAGCGCATGGAGGAGCTGATCCGCTCGCTCCATGTCGGCAACATCTTCTGCCTGATGCATGTGGGCGACATGCCGGCCGACAAGTGCATGTATTCGACGCGGCTCTTCGCCGAGAAGGTAATGCCCAAGCTGCGGGGCATCTTCCCCGAGCATGCGAGCGACGACCGCTTCTGGTGCAAGCCTCTGGAGACGCGGGTAAAGCCCGACAGCCTGCCGCCGTCCCCGGCGGGGGCGCCCGAGAGCGTGGGGGCCTGAGCCATGCAGACCATCACGATCGAGACGCAGCACGTTCCGGTACGGGTCATCACCGGCGGCGCCGGCGCGCCGCTGCTCTATCTGCACGGCGCGGGCGGGGTGACGGCGGAGGATCCGCTGTTGCAGCGTCTCGCCCGGCACCACACGATCTATGCGCCGCTGCTGCCCGGCTATGGCGACAGCGCCGAGTGCGCCGAGTTGCGCGACATGCTGGACATCACGCTCCACTATTGGGACGTCGTGGAGGCGCTCGGCCTGAAGGACCCGGTGATCGCCGGGCACTCGATGGGCGGCATGATCGCGGCCGAGATGGCGGCGATCGCCCCCCACGACGTGACGCGCCTTGCGCTGATCGCGCCGGCCGGGCTCTGGCTCGACGACCATCCGATCGCCGACATCTTCGCGATGCTGCCCTTCGAGATGCCGGCGCTGCTGTTCCACGATCCGGCGGCCGGGGCGGCGGCGATGACGGCGGGGCTGAATATCGACGATCCGAAGTTCCTCCAGACCTATCTCGTCGCCAATGCGCGCCAGCTGGGCATGGCGGGGGGCCTTTTCTTCCCCTCCCCCCCACCCGGGCTCCCCCCCCGGCCCCTACCCCCCCCCCCCGAAA
>CALMPK010000343.1 GCA_937873575.1 uncultured Hyphomicrobiaceae bacterium | reverse complement strand
GCAATGACGAAGGTGAAGGTCGCCGCCGTCCCAAACGACAAGCCGGTGAAGGTGACCGCGGAGTTGCCTGCATCCGTCCACCGGGCCCTTGCTGCGTACGCCGAGGCAATCGCGCGTGAAACGGGTCAGCGCGCCGATCCAACAAAATTGATCGCGCCGATGCTGGCGCGGTTCATGGCGGCTGACCGAGGATTCGCCCGTCTACGACGCGCGTGTCAATCGCCGAGAGATGGGGAGGAATAGCGCTCCGCCAGCATTTCGAGAAAGCGGTTGAGGGCTGGATTCTCGTTGTCAGCGCACCAGTGTGCAGAAAAGCCGATATGGCTTGATCCTGTCCCGTCCCGTAGTTCGCGATATTTCAGTCCGGCGAAACTCGCGCCCATATCGGACTCCATGACGAGGCTAATGCCTAGTTTCATACTGACGAGACCCTTGATCATGCTTCGGCTGACGTCGTGTCGGTCGATCTTGGGCCGATCGTCCGTAGATACAAATTTCGATATGATGAGATCTTCAAACTCGCGGCTGGAATCGTGATGGCTTAGTAGTACGGTTTCGTCGCGAAGATCGGTCCAATAAACCGCGTCGCGCGCCGCCAAAGGGTGATCCTCAGGCAATGCAACGAGGACGCGTTCGCTCCAGACCCTGAGCGTCTTGTTGTCCGATGATGGCGTGTCGCTCGTAACGATGAGAACGTCGAGTGTTCCGCTCCGGAGCGCGTTCATAAGCAAAGTGCGCGGCCGTTCGGCTATAGCGAGTTCGATCCGAGGAAATCTCGTTCTAAAGTCGAGGAGGGTAGTCCGCAGATTGCCTGCTGAAATCGACGTGCAGAAGCCGACCGAAAGGTGGCCAGTTTCGCCACGACCAATTGATCTGCCGGTTGCAACGAGTGTATCAACCTGCTCCAGCACCATTCTTGCGATCCGCACGACTACTTTACCAGCAAGTGTTGGCTGGACTCCCGCGGTCGACCGCTCAAACAAGCTGGTCCCGACTAGGCGCTCGAGTTGGCCAATGGAGCGGCTCACGACAGAATGTGGAATGGAAAGTAATTCAGCGGCTTGCCGAAGACTTCCACAGTCGTTGGCAACGACTGCAAACCGAAGCAGGCGCAGGCCGATGACGGGCATTCCGGTCGTGCGCTGCTGGTTGTCAATGTTGTTGATTTCCATCATGCCTGTAGCCCGTCAGTAGGCGAAACTGCGTCCCAGGGGTCCGCTGTGCGACCGTTCTAGGCGACGCGCAATACAGGCGCCCAGAGCACTGGCCCGGAAAGTCCGCCTGCCCCACGGAGTTTCGCGAGCGCCGCACTGGAGATATCCAGATATCCAGCGACGGCGAGAGTGTTCCCAATCTTAGAGGGAGCGCCGATTCGACGTAGCGGCCACCCAGCGCGCCGCAGGATCCTTTCCATTCGGGCGTCGGTAACGGTAACAATATCGCTCAGATGCCGCGAAAGCCCAAATTCCACCATGCCAGCAAACAACTCGTAGGTGGCACAAGCTATTCCGTGTTCTCCTTTTGGTGTGTCGAGTCTAGCGTCGATCGCAAAGCGGCTGCTTTCCCATATCTGCGGACTCATGGGCATCGGCTGACCATTCAGAAGCGCGGGAAATGTGTCGCGGAGCATCGTCGGTCCCTTGGTTGGAAGCAGGCGGACGCAGCCTTGTACCCGGCCGTCGTCCGAGAGTTGGGCGAGGTATGCCGGATGCAACGAGTCGAACTTGTCAACTTCCATGTCGCCGCTAATTTGAACGTCCCAGTCCATCCGGACCTTGAAGACGCGATGTCGTAGTTGGTGTATTGCAAAGAGCGTATGGGAGAATTCGCCGTACCAAGGCTCCGTGATGAGCTGAATCATGACATCCTCCAAGGTTGCCATGATTCTTTGAGGCGAAGTTACGCTAAGAAGCATCACCCCTAGTTGTGGGAGGAGTTCGCCTTAGTTTTGCTGTTCTCGTTTGGCAGCGGCCACGCGTAGTGCCGCTTGAACAACGGTTCGCACTCCCAATTTTGCTTTCGCGTTGTTCAGGTAAGAGATAGCAGTGTGATGCGATATTCCCAGAATGCGTCCGATGTCCCAAGCGCTCTTGCCGCGGGCGGCCCACTCCAGACATTCGAACTCGCGGGCGGACAAAGCTGCTCCATCAACACGAAGATCGCTCGCGAGTTTGCGGCGAACGTGTGAGTGGAAGAACATCGCCATCAACTGAAGCATTCGAGGGTTCGACGTGACGAAGCGTTCGAATTGAGCTTCCCGTTGGTTGCCGGCAAAGGTGACGGCGGCAACGGGGCCGTGTCCGTCATGGATAGGAACGGTGAATCCTAGCCGAATGCCATATTGGGAGGCTTCGTCCAGCAACCGCTTCTGTGCCGGCGAAAGATATCGTTCGGTCGATCCGATTCCCCAGCGAAACGGCTCGGTGTCCCGTAGCGCCTGCATGATAACCGGATCGATCCGTTCGTAGTGGCTCCTTAGGTAGTGTGAAGTCCACTCCTTTGGGTATGTCGACATAAGACGGGGTGTCCCATCGAGCTTTTGCGGTAGCGCGAGGTACGCAAAGCAAGACAGGTCGAGAGCCGCGGCTGTGACGGCCATGGCTCCCGAAAGCTCTGCTTGATCTTCAGCGCTCGAAAGATGATCAATGAAGTCTTGAAATATGCGATGCATGTCGAGCTAGGTTAGGTGGCGTCGGTACTTGATCTCCGGCACGGCTGTCCCGGTTAAACCTTCCTTATCGAACGGTCAGAGCAGCACGGACATCGTTGACGATTGCGGGTGATGTCCAAAAGGGTACTCAAATCCATAAAAGAAGCCCGGGACCCGTCATCGGACCCCGGGCAGTCTAGGGAGGACGCCCTCAGGCGCTTGCTGCCATTTACTGACACCTTCGCGTCAGACCGCCGACAACGAGCGGGACCACGGGAAATCAAGCGATGGCCTGTGCGATGAAAGGCAGGGTTTCAGATTGTTCCTGCCATTGAGGGAGAGAACATTGGGTCACTTCCCCGCAATCAACTCTGCAGCTTTCTCCGCCATAGCCATGATCGGCAGATTGGTGTTTCCGCTGATCACGGTCGGCATAAGTGAACCGTCGATAACGCGTAGATTGTCGATGCCCCGAACCCGAAGCTTGCTATCGACCACGGCGTCGCGATCCTCACCCATGCGACATGTTCCGACCGGGTGGTAGATCGTTTCTGCGCGGGCTCGTATCCACTTTTTGCGGGATTCCGTGCTGGTAAACGGATCGATATCGAGTTTGCGCTTAATGTGTTTTCGGAGCGCCGGCTGATCGATGATCTCGCACATCTGCCGAACGCCTTCTTGCATGCTGACGAAATCACTTTCATCGGATAGAAAGCGGGGGTCGATCGCCGGCGCGCCGAAGGGATCGGCCGACCGCAGGCGCAGCGTTCCACGACTCTTCGGACGAAGCGGGCATACGCGAATGGCAAAGCCGTGCGGGACGCGCTCGCCCTGCGGCGGGTTTCGCAGCGCGACGATGAGATGACCCTGCCACTCAGGCCACGATGAGGTTTTATCGGGCCCCCAGAAGGCTCCGGCTTCGACCCCCTGTGAGGTGCCGGGCCCCGTGCCTCGGAGCATATATTGTGCGCCGGCCAAGGCACCTCTGAACAATCCGATGTACGGCGTCAGTGTGATCGGCTGCGACGCCTCCAATCGAATTGCGCAATCCAAATGATCTTGCAGATTGCTTCCAACGCCGGCGGAATCGAGCACCGGCTTGATGCCGAGTGAACGGAGGTGATCGGCCGGTCCAATTCCTGACAGCATCAGTAATTGCGGCGAACCAATGGCCCCGGAAGTCAGCAAGACTTCTCGTTCGGCCGAAACGGTGACCTCACGCCCGTTGTGGTCAATGACAACACCCCGAACGCGCGTGCCTTCGACCGCGAGGCGCCGAACCTGAGTGTTGGCCATGATGGTCAGATTGCTTCGTCCTTTCCCCTGGTCGAGAAACTTGAAAGCACCTGAACGCTTGCCGTCTGAAATCGTAAGTTCGTAGAAGCCTGCGCCCATCTGAGACGGACCATTGAAGCCGTTGTTCTCGGGGAGGCCTGCCGACTTGGCGCTCTCAATAAATGCCTTCGAGATTGGATGCTGCAACACGCCATAAGAAAGTCGGATCGGACCCGAATAACCTCGGTCCTGATCGGGCTGGGACGTTACCTGGGCGGCGTCCTCGATTTTTCTAAGGTAGGGGCGGAGGTTTTCGTACCCCCACCCACGACAGCCTTGCGCTTCCCATGAGTCGTAATCCTGAGGATTTCCCCGGATCGCAATCATGGAGTTGATGGCGGACGACCCTCCCACCACCTTGCCACGGGGAATATAGATCTTGCGATTGTTGAGTTCGGTCTGCGGTTCGGTCCAAAATTGCCAGTTATGCTTCGGACTCGTGTAGAGCACGCGAATGCCCGCCGGCATGTGAACGAAGATTGAAGAAGAGGGACGTCCGGCCTCGAGCAGCAACACCTTGACGTTGGGATCTTCGCTCAATCGAGCGGCGAGCACGCATCCTGCCGATCCTGCGCCGACAACGATATAATCGTATTTCGAGAGCTTCATCCTCCGTCCCCTATTTCAAAAGCCGACGATCGGTTCGTTTTTGCGACCAGTTTCGCCAAGGTCAGGCCTTCCCGACTTGCAAAAGCCATCGCCAAACTATAATTGGTCCTACCAATCAGGTCGATCCAATTATAGCGACGAAGGCCTGGTAGTCAACGGAGAGCTCGTCTCATGTTTCAATACCGGAGGATCGTGGCCGCGTTCCTGCTCCTCGGCGCAGGGCTCGCCGTTTTGCTGCTCGCTCCTGCCAAACCTGCCATCCAGCCGGACCAAGAGACGATTCGACGAGTGATATGGGCTCTTGGCCCCTAGCCGACTTCGGGACGTCCGATATCGATGATCCGTCGCTCACTTAGATCTTGGATGGCCGCCGAGTCGTACTTCAGTATCGACTTGAGGATGTTTGCAGTATCCTCGCCTCGCCGCGGCGGTCCTTTGGCATATTCGATCTTCGTTCCGGAAAACTTTATCGGATTGGCGACGAGAGGGGCTGTTGTTCCGGAAGAATGAGGAAGATTGACCTGCATCTCCCGATGGATAACCTGAGGGTGAGCGAACACCTGATCCAGCCGGTTGATCGGTGCGCAAGGCACGCCCACGGGCTCCAGAATGGAAATCCAATGCTGGGTCGTCTGCTGTATCAGATGCGCATCGAGTAGGGGGATGAGTTGATCACGATTCTTAAGCCGGTCGGTGTTAGTGACGAAACGGCTATCGGTTGCCAGGCCGCTTAAACCAGTAGCTGCACAGAACTTCCGGAATTGCTGATCATTACCAACGGCGAGCACGAAGGAACCGTCGCTGGTTCTGAAGACCTGATATGGAACGATGTTTGGATGCGCGTTGCCGAACCGTTTCGGCGGCGTGCCGGTCGTGAGGAAATTCAAATTTTGGTTGGCGAGAACCGCGACCTGGACGTCCAGCAGTGCCATGTCGATATGCTGTCCTTCTCCGGTGCGTTCGCGATGCAGTAATGCGGAGATGACGCCGGCGGCGCTATACATGCCAGTGAGAATATCGACGATCGGAACCCCGACCTTCTGCGGACCCCCGCCTGGCTTGTCATCACTCTCTCCGGTAATGCTCATCAGGCCGCCGATGGCCTGAATGGCCATATCGTATCCTGCGACGTCCTTCATCGGGCCGGTCTGGCCATAGCCGGTGATGGAACAGTAAATGATGTCAGGCTTGACCCTTTTAAGCGCCTCGTAGTCGAGGCCGTAACGCGCCATGTCGCCGACCTTGTAGTTCTCGATCACGAGATCGGCTTGCTGGGCAAGTGCGCGCACAATGGCGCTACCCTCGTCAGTCGATATATCGACGCATATCGAATGCTTGCCGCGATTGGCGCTCAGGAAATACGCGCTTTCGGTCGTATCAATTCCACCGTCTTTCCGCAGAAAGGGCGGGCCCCACTGCCGCGTATCGTCGCCGGTGCCAGGGCGTTCGATCTTCCAAACCTCGGCTCCTAGATCAGACAGCAACTGCGCTAACCAAGGCCCCGCGAGGATTCTCGAAAGATCCAGCACTCGATAACCTGCCAACGGTCCAGCCATCACGCTTCCTTGAAGTCTGCGGGTCAAATAGCCGCGCGCCGTGCGAGGCCGCACTAACTATATGTGGAGCGACCAGATTGGTCAAACCAAATGCTGCTTGACACCGCGCATCACGCGACATACGGTCCTGCCAAATTGGTTTAACCAATTAATGAAAATACCGGGAAGAACGTGAAGGTCTGGCTGTATGGCGCGAGTAACTCTCCAGAATGTCGCGAAATCCTTTGGAGGAGATCGAGGGCCATGGGCCGTTCAGGACTTTTCGTTGGATATTGCCGATGGCGAACTGGTCGTGTTCGTCGGCCCGTCCGGCTGCGGCAAGTCCACGACGTTGCGAATGCTCGCCGGTCTAGATGACGTCACATTCGGCAAGATTCTGATCGACGGAAGGGACGTCACCGCGCTTCCGCCGAAAGATCGCAACATTGCGATGGTTTTTCAGAACTACGCTCTCTATCCACAGAAGACGGTCTTCGAAAACATGGCCTTCGGCCTTCGGGTCCGTAGGACGCCACAGCAGGAGATCGATCGTCGGGTGCGCAGCGCGGCATCAAGTCTCGGATTGGAGGCCCTGCTGGAGCGCAAGCCACGCCAATTGTCGGGTGGTCAGATGCAGCGCGTAGCGCTTGGTCGCGCGTTAGTCAGAGATCCCGACGTATTCCTCCTCGACGAACCCCTCTCGAACCTTGATGCGAAGCTGCGGGTCCGGACGCGAGAAGAGATTGCGACGCTACACGCCCGATTGGGCGCGACGATGATATTTGTTACCCACGATCAGGTCGAGGCCATGACGCTCGGCGATCGTATCGTGATCATGCGTGACGGATTCATCCAACAGGCGGGCAGTCCGCTTGACCTTTATGATCGGCCCGCGAACGCCTTCGTGGCGACTTTCATCGGGTCTCCAGAGATGAACCTGATTGATGGCGGGTTGATGCGCGACGGGGGCGCGCCCGGAATGCG
>CALMPK010000342.1 GCA_937873575.1 uncultured Hyphomicrobiaceae bacterium | reverse complement strand
CGACGCTTCACGCCTTTCGATTCAGGCGTCGCTGGAGGTTCCACTCGCTGAGCCGCTGCGCCTCGAGTTGGTGGGCGGCTGGCATCGGCATGAGCGAGAAATTGCCGAAAATTTCCCGACCCGGGCGGCGAGGCCCGCAGCGACATTCGATCGCAGCTACGAGAGCTTGTCGGGCCTGGCGCTGGTGTCTTGGGATGTCGCCGACGATCTGAATGTCTTCGCAGCCGTCAGCCACGTGATGGAGCCCCCGACCTTCGATGTCTTGTTCATCAATGTGGCAGGCACCGGAGCTGGGGCTGCCAACGTCAACGGCGCCAATCCGCGCCGTCCCGTAACGGTCGATCTCGACGCTCAATCTGCAACGACGATAGAGGCAGGGATCAAAGGCAGGCTTGGCCCCTTCGATCTGGACGTCACGATCTACCGGGCGTGGCTGGACGGTGAAATCGTCTCGACCAGCGACTTCGTTACTCAGACGGTCAGCTCAGTAGGAAACGCCGATCGGACGACGCGCTGGGGAATCGAGGCGAGCATCGACGTGGGTCTTGCGGGCGACATCTTCACCGAAGGTGATCAGGTGGTCGCCGGACTCGACTGGACATGGACGAATGCTCGCTTCAGCGACGATGCGACTTTTGGCGATAACCGGCTGCCGATTCTTGCCGAGCACATCATTGAGGCCAATCTCGGCTATTCAGCTCAGAGCGGTTTCTACGGCGGCGTCTTCGCTACGATCGTTCCTCAGGGAGGCTTCGCAGACTACGCGAACACCCTCCGGTCGGACGGGTATGCCACGCTGGGAGCTCGTGTCGGCTATCAGGGCGAGACGTTCACGCTTTTCCTCGAGGGTCGAAATCTGACGGATGAACGGTATGCGGCGACTGTCATTACAGCGCAGAATAACCTTGGTGGATTCGACAATGCGGCATTCGCGCCCGGCGAAGGTGCAGCCGTTACGATTGGGATAGAAGGAAGATTCTGACCTTGCGGCCGACCGGACAGCCGCTCCGCTTGCCGCGCTAAGCACGCCTGAGCGATCGGGCATTCGAGATTCAAATTCGCGCTCCTGGCCTCGGCGCCGGGAGCGCGAATGGGACATATCAAAACGCCGACTTAAAGGGAGTTCCAGGTCATGAAACGACTCATCACGATGATTGCCATGTTCGCCTTGGGATCGCTGGCGCAGGCCGCCGACGGCGCGATCTCTCTAAGCGGCGTCTGGGCGCGGGCCTCGGCCGGCGGCAACAGCGCCGCCTATGCGACGATCGCCAATTCGGGGGCGGCCGAAGACCGGTTGATCGCGGTCAAGGGTGACGTCTCGACGTCGATCGAACTCCATGAGGTCGTCATGGACGGCGACGTCATGAAGATGCGGCCGGTCGAGGCCATCGCAGTCCCGGCCGGCGGTTCGGTCGAGCTGAAGCCTGGCGGTTACCACATCATGCTGATCGGGCTGAAGGCGCCGCTTGTGGAAGGCGCGCATGTCGCATTGACTCTGGTCTTCGAGACTGCGGGCGAAGTCGCTCTCGATGCGCCGGTCCAGACGGCGGTCTCGACAGGCCACGACGCCGGTCACGACCACAGCGACATGCACTGAGCATGAGCGTCAGCCCCGCCATCAGGCTGTTCGCAGCGGTCACGCTCGCCGCCGCCGCGACGATCGGCGGTCTGGCTTGGCTGCGGAGCCAGAATCCGTCGAACGGAAGCGTCCTGCAGCCCTCCGCTCCGGCGGCGCCGTTCGTACTGACCGACAGCGACGGCGCGCGGTTCGACAGCGCCCGCCTCAAGGGCAAGGTGGCGCTGATCTTCTTCGGCTTCACGCATTGCCCCGATGTCTGTCCAACGACGCTGGCGGCGATGACACGGGTTCTGGAGGCACTTGGCCCGGAGGCAGCCGATGTCATGCCGGTCTTCATCAGCGTCGATCCGGCGCGCGACACGCCAGACGAGATGAAGACGTTCGGCTCGCTGTTCGATCCCCGCATCGTCATGCTGACCGGGACGCCGGACGAGATCGCGGCCGTCGTGCGCGACTATCACATCTATGCCGCGAAGGTGGCGCTCGAAGGCGGCGGCTACACGATGGATCACACGGCGAGCGTTCAGCTCTACGATCGCGAGAGCCGATTCCGCAGCACGTTCGATTTCCACGAGGACGACCGGGTGATCCTCGAGAAGGTCCGCCTCGTTCTGGCCCGGGGAGGCTGATCGCCCTCCAGGGCTATCGTCAGTGCATGGCGAAGCGAATCGGCACCGATTTCGGGCCGGAGACGAATTCCGATTCCGCGATACGGCCTTCCCCTGCCATCTCGACGGATTTCAGCCGCGGGACCAGCGCCTGCCAGAAGGCCTTCATCTCCAGCCTTGCGAGGTGCTGGCCGAGGCAGATATGGCCGCCATAGCCGAAGCCGACATGGCGGTTGGGCGATCGGGCGGGATCGAACACGAACGGATCGGCGAACACGTCCTCGTCCCGGTTGGCGGACATGTAGGATAGGTAGATCAGATCGCCCTTGGCGATGTGCCGGCCTTTCAGTCCGTAGTCCTGGGTCGCGGAGCGGACGAATTGCTGAACCGGCGAGGTCCAGCGGATAGTCTCCTCGACGAAACCGGAGATGAGGCCGGGATCGGACTTCAGCCGGGCCAGGATCTCGGGCTGCTCGGCGAGCACCCACATGCCCGTCGCAGTGGTCGCAGATGTCGTGTCGTGGCCCGCGGTCGAGGCGATGGCGAAATACGAGATCATCGCGCGCTCCTCCATGTCGTGGCCGAACACTTTCCCGTTGGCGATCAGCGAGGCGATGTCGCCGCGCGGGCAGCGGCGGCGGTCGGCGACGATGGGCAGGTAGTAGTCGCGGAACTCGTTGAAGACGATGTTCCAGGTCTTGGTGATCTCTTCCGGATTGGTGAGGTCGGAGCCCGGCCGCCTGAGATCGGGGTCGGCATAGGTGAAGAGCCACTGCGTCAGGCGCAGCATCTTCTCGTGGTCCTCCTCCGGCACGCCGATGAGGTCGAGGATGACCTTGAGCGGGTAGCGGAAGGCGACGTCGGTGGCGAAGTCGCAGGTCGGGGCCATCGCGGCCATGCGGTCGACATAGGCCTTGGCAGTCTTTTCGACGTCGCCCGCGAGCTTGGCGACCTGCTCCGGCATGAAGGTCTGCGACAGCACGGCGCGATAGGCACCATGTTCGGGCGGGTCGAGCTGGACGAGCGAGCGGAAGATATTCGACTGGCCGCCGGTGTATTGCTTCACCAACGCTTCGCCGGCCTGCGAGATCAGCGTCTTCGATCGGTCGCCGCCGTGGAAGATCGTGTCCTGACGCGTGATCTCGCGCAGATCGTCCCACTTGGTGACGATCCAGTGCGGATCGTAGCCGGGAACCTCGACCCGCGAGAGCGGGTAGTCGCGCCGCAGGCGGGTGAAGATGTCGTGCACCAAGCCGCGCTGTCCGAAGCTTGCCGGGTTGAAGACGGGGGCCACGAGATCGGCCGGTACCGTGAAGTCGTTCATGGGCGCTCCCTCGCGCGCCATCTTGCGGAGAGAGCTTCTCGCGCGGCGCTTGTGCGTATATGCAATACGCAAAACTGCGTCTATCGTCAACGTATGTTTCGGGGCGATCCATGAAGATGCGGGATCTGGAGAAGGCGACCGGGGTCAACCGAGAGACGATTCGGGTCTACTTCCGCAACGGACTGCTCCCCGAACCGATACGAGGCGGCCGCAATGTCGCTGACTATGCCGAGGCTCATGTCGAGGGCATACGGCTCATCCGGCGACTGCAAAAGGAAGAGAGCCTGACATTGCCGCAGATCCGCGCCATGTTGGCCGGGGGACCGGTGGCGGCGCCGGTCGCGGCGGGGGCCTTTCCGCATCTGGAACAGCTGGTCGCCGCACGGCTCGACCGCTTCGACGCGCTGGTACCGCTCTCATCGGTCAGGAAGCGCAATCCGCAGGCCGAGCGCGACGCAGCGGCGCTTCAGCGGATCGGAGCGATCCGTTTGCGTCGTCGCGCCGGTGGGCTCGTGGTCTCGCGCACCGATGCTGAACTCGTCGCGATCTGGGGCGACATGCGGCGCGCCGGATTCGACGAGGCGCACGGCTTCGATGCCGGCATTCTCGGCTTCTATGTCGAGGCCGCAGAACGGCTGGCCGAGACCGAGGTCTCGCAATTTCTTACCGCCGTAACGGGGCGAGCCGGCGAACCGGAGGCCGCGGCCATGGCCTTCGAGGCGATCAATCGGATGCTTCACTTCTTCGGCCTGCTCCGCACCAAAGCGGTGATCCAGGCCTTCGCGAGACGAACGCCCGCGGCTGCGCGACGTAACCGCTGACGCTTCTGGCATACGAAAGCGAAAGGCCCGGCGTTCCGGCCGGGCCCTCGTTCAATTCGAGTGCAGCGCAAGACGGCGATCAGGCAGCCGCGCTGGCGACCGCCGACGCCGCAGCGGCCGCCGTCTTGGTCAGCGCCGACTCCAGACGCTTCATCGCGGCGTCCTCGTCGATGCGCTCCACGGCGGCAACTTCGCGCACCATCCGCGACAGCGCGGCTTCATAGAGCTGGCGCTCGGAGTAGCTCTGTTCCGGCTGGCCGCCGGCGCGGTGCAGGTCGCGGACCACTTCGGCAATCGAGATCAGATCGCCAGAATTGATCTTGGCCTCATACTCCTGGGCCCGGCGCGACCACATGGTGCGCTTGATGCGGGCGCGGCCGCGCAACGTCTGCATGGCGCTCAGTACCGTGTCGGCGCCGGCCAACTTGCGCATGCCGATGGCTTTCGCCTTGGGGGTGGGAACCCGCAGCGTCATCTTGTCCTTCTCGAAGGTGATGACGAACAGTTCCAGCTTGTGACCGGCGACTTCCTGCTCCTCAATGCGGACGATCTGGCCGACCCCGTGCGCCGGATAGACGACGTGATCGTTGACCTTGAAGTCGGCCCGGCGTGTCACGACGGGCGCGGGCTCGGGCGTCTTCACCGCGACCTTCGGAGCGGCGGCGGGCTTGGCCGTCACGATGGGCTTCGCGGCCTGGGGCTTCTGGACAGCCGCCTTTGCCGCCGGCGCCTTCACGGGCGCGACGGCTCGCTTGGCCGCAGGCTTCGCGGCCGCCTTCGGTGCGATTTTCGGCTTGGCGGAGGACTTGGCGAGGGGCTTCTTGGCGGCGCTGGCTTTGCTCATCGGTCTCTCTCCGCACACTGAACTGGACACGGCCCCGCACGTTTTGACGGGTACCGCACAACTGTGTCCGCCTGATGGCCTTGGGCTTCGCCAGAGCGCAGCAACCACCCGGCGCACAATCTGTGCGCGTGTCCGGGCGACATATAGCGCTGGGATATGCAACGGCGAGAAGCCGCTGCCGGTCGGTGAGCGAGCCGGAAACCCTTGGGTCAACAGGTGACGTGATCTGTCACCAATATAGCACAAAATGACCGAATTGGAAGGCCCTAAATCGTTAAGCCATTGATTAAATAGTTAAAAACCACTCCGGGCACGGACAAGTGCCTGTGCGTGCGAGGGAATCCGGCCCCAAGGGGTGGGATAGGGCATTAAGAAAGCGGTAAATATCGCTCGCGCGCGGCCCGGCTTGGCGCCTTCTAGCCGCCCTTGCCGGGATTCGGGCTGAAGTGCTTGGAAAGCTTGTCGGTCACCTTGGCCCACTCGTCGCGGTCTGCGGGTGGTTCGCCCTTGGCGGTGATATTGGGCCAAGTCTGGGCAAACTTGCGATTCAACTCCAGCCAGACCTCGAGCCCCGGCTCGGTATCCGGCTTGATCGCCTCGACCGGGCACTCCGGCTCGCAGACGCCGCAGTCGATGCACTCGTCGGGATGGATGACGAGGAAGTTCTCGCCCTCGTAGAAGCAATCCACCGGACAGACTTCGATGCAGTCCATGTACTTGCACTTGATGCAAGCGTCGGCCACGACATAGGTCATCTACAGCGGCGCGGCGCGCGATGCGCGCTCTCCCTAGTTTTCGCCGTCCGCCTTGCGTGCCAGTACGCGCCGCCGCGCCTCAGCGCGGGTGCGGTCCGGCACGTGCAGCAGGGCGGCGACGGAACGGATCAGTCGGTCCTCGAACGCGTCGAGAACGCCGTCTGCATAGACGACCTCCCACAGCATTTCAACGAGCGCCGCGCGTTCGCCCTCGTCCATCGCGCGATTGACCGCGTCGGTGAAACGGAAGAGCTCGACCGCCTGGTTCTGGCGGGCGCGGGCGGCGTCCAGCAGCGCAGCCGCGCGATCCGGCGCGAGGACCATCTTGCGGGCGACGAGTTCGCAGAGCGTGAGGTGCTCGGCCTCGCCATAGCTGCCGTCGGCGGACGCCGCCTCAAGCAGCAGCGCCACCGCCGCGACGTCGCGCTCGGGGAAGGGCTGGGCCGTCTGTTTCAGACCGGACTGAAGAAGCAGCGCCTTGATCTTGTCGAGCATCCTTGAATCCTCTCAGCCGTCGCGGTCGGCGTAGAGCCGTTCGGCCTCGGCCGCCGGACCCCGGCGTTCCGCGTGGGCGAGCACTTCGACGACGCGCACCCGCCCGCCCTGCGGCAAGGTGAGCACGTCGCCTGGCTTCACGTCATAATGCGCCTTGGTGGTGACCGCACCGTTCACGCGGACGCGGCCCTCGGCGCAGATATCGGCGGCGAGAGCGCGCGTCTTGTAGAAGCGGGCGGACCAGAGCCATTTGTCGAGCCGCATCTCAGCCTGTCCCCGCGTGAGGGCAAACGCTCCGCGCCCCGCGCCTCATCCTTTGAGCTTGGCCAGGATTGCGAACGGCGAATTGGGATCGGCGGGCTTTTCCTTGCGCTCGAAGCGCTGTTCGGGCGGGCGCTGCGGCCGGTCGTGACGGGGCTTCTCGGGGCGGGGCTTGTCGGAGCGCGGCTGGTCGGCGCGGGGGCGCTCGCCGCCTTCAGCCGCCGCCTCGCGCGGCTTGTCGTCGGGACGCCGGCGCGCCCCGTGATCGCCGCCGCGCCGTTCGCCGCCGTTTCCGCCTTCGGGACGGCGGGGACCGCGACGCGGCCGCCGGTTTGCTTCGCGCTCGGCCGGCGCGGGCGCCTCGGCGCCGGGCTCTGCCGGACCGGTCTCGGACGCCGCGGGCTGGGGACGGCGCGATCCGTCG
>CALMPK010000341.1 GCA_937873575.1 uncultured Hyphomicrobiaceae bacterium | reverse complement strand
TGACCACCGCCGGCGCGGGAACTGCCGTTCGCGATGAGGCCGAACTCGTCCGGCCCCGCATGGAGGCGTCCCCCCCCATCATCGACCTCCCGGGCGAGAAGCGTCCCGAGCCGATACCGGACGTGCAGGCCGCCGACGGGGCCTCCGCCGCGAGCGGCGACGGGCCGGCCGACGACGCGACGCCGGGACAGGGCCAATAAGGCGGGGCAGTGGGGCGCTCAGCGCGCCGGGTCCACGCGGCCGGAATCCGATGCGTTCACGCGGAACCAGCCGGCGATGACGCGCCGGACGGTGAGCGAGGGGCGAACCGCGTGCGGGATCTCCTCCGACAGCATCAACACGATCGTTCCGGCGCGCGGTGCCACCTTGGCCGCTGGCGCGCCCTCGTCGCTCGGTGTGCGCCAGAGGTCGAGCTCGCCGCCGTCGCCCTCCTGCCACTCGCGGTTGAGGTAGGCGACGAGCGAGACGATGCGATTGCGTGCGCCGGCAAAACTGTCCAGGTGGCGCTTGTAGTATCCGCCCGGCGGGTAGACGAGAAGCTGCGCCTCGAACTCGAACAGTCCGAGGAACAGCCGGCGGTTGATCGCCACGCGAACCTGCTCGGCAAGGCCGAGGAATTCCGCATCGGCCGCGTCGGAGCTGTCGAGCCAGCACGCTTCGACGTTGCGGACGCGGGTTTCGAGGTTGCGCCCGGCCTCGCGGCCAATGGCAGCGCGCGCGAGTGCACCGGAGCTTTCGCGAAGCTCCGCCGCCGCCTGAAGCCGGTCCACCAGCCCATAATCGAAAAGGGCCGGGGCGACGGCGAAGCCGTCTCGCGCCAGTGCCTCGATCAGCCCGTCGAGGCGCGCTGAATCGAGTCGTGCCGTTGGGTGCTCCAGCATGCCGGGCTCCACGTCGTGTTCGCAGCGGCGGCAGATTGCGGCCCTGGCGCCATCGGCTTCGATGAAATCGCGAGCGGTGTCCAGCGACGTCCGGGCGAGCGCACCGGTATATTTTCTCGAAGGGGTGAGTGGGCAGGGCGCGATCAGGTGCGTCTTATCCCCGTGTGGGCGACGGACATCGGACGCCGGTGCCGCCGCCACCGCAATGACCATGAGGGACCTTGGCGAGGTATTGCTGATGCTCGCCCTCGGCGAAATAGAACGCGGGTGCCGGAACGATCTCGGTCGTGATACGTCCGAACCCGCGCGCGGAGATCGCCCGCTGATAGGCTTCGCGAGAGGTCTCGGCCAAGGTGCGCTGGTCCTCGTCGAACACGTAGATGCCGGAGCGGTACTGCGTGCCGAAGTCGTTGCCCTGTCGCATGCCTTGGGTTGGATCGTGCCCCTCCCAAAACGTCTTCAACAAGCGGCCGTACGAGATCGTGCCGGGTTGGTAGACGATGAGAACGACCTCGTTGTGGCCGGTGCGGCCGGTGCAAACTTCTTCGTATATGGCGTTCGGCGTTTCGCCACCCGCGTAGCCGACAGCGGTGATCCAGATGCCGTCGCCGAGCTGCCAGAACTTGCGCTCGGCTCCCCAGAAGCAGCCGAGGCCGAACATCGCCCGGGCGGTCCCCTCAGGGTAGCCCTCCTGGAGCGGACGGTCGAAGACGTAGTGACGCTCGGCCGTGCGGATCGGGTCCGCTCTGCCAGGGAGCGGAGCCACCGCCGCGGATCTGGCCGCTTTCCATCGCGAGAACAGCATTCTGGCACCGGTTGCGTGTCTTCGGGAACTTTCGCCTATAATAAGCGAACGCGGGTTGTCGTCGCACCGAGAAGCGCCTCAATTTTCCGCGAACGAGTGTCGAGCGCGTGCAGCTTGCGACCGTGCCGCAGGCAATCTCGGCGGCGTGAGTACAGCGCACCAGCGGGAGGGCGAAGGGATGTCGAGCGCCAACACCGACACGGCGGCAAACGCTGCGCCACTCGCCGGACCAGCGCTGCCGACGGCGCTGGGCGACGCCTACGAGCGCGCGCCGCCGGTGCCGAATGCGGCAGGGCACATCACCTACGGGGCGACCGGTGGCCGGCGCTTCGCCTTCTCGATCATCTTCCTGCTGCTGCTTCCATTCTACGTCAGCCTCGGGCCGATGATCGGCAGCCGCCTGATGCACGGCTATTGGACCGGGACCACCGGGCTCATCGTGCTGGCGGTCGCCTTCACCATCGTCATCTATCTCGTGCTGGTCGAGACGCTGGCCTCGATCCGCTCCGAGGTCGAGCTTGGCCTCAAGGGGGCGCGCGTCACGTTGCCGAAGGGGCGCGGACTGACCTCGATCCTGCGGTTCGAGACCAACGAGTTCGCCTATTCCGATGTCGCGGCGGTGGAGATGCGGCGCGAGGTCTATGGCGGCGCGCTGGCACCGATGATGATGAAGGGGGCGCGGGTCGTCAAAAAGAACGGCGATATCGTCCGTCTCGGCTACATCAACGAAGCGAACGAGGACCCGGCGTTACCTTACATCGAGATCGCCGAGCGTATCGCCCACCGCGCTGGCGTGCCGCTCGTTGATGGCGGCAGCGTGCGCCGCTCCGCGCGACGCAAGATGCTCGGCTTGCGTGCCGAGGGACCGGCGGAGATGCATGCGGTGGAGGAAGCGGAGCTGAGCGATCTCAACCGCAAGCACGCGCGGCTCATCATGGCGCTGGTGACTGTATTGGTCGTTCTCGTCGCTCTCGGCATCCTGAGCGATTTCTTGGAGCCGCGTTGAGGCCGGTGATCGCTGGCCGGGCACAATCCCGGCGGCCCGTCAGTTCACATAGATCTCGACGCGGCGGCGACGGCGGCCGGCGATGCCTAAGATGATTCCGAGCGAGCCGAACAGCACGTAGGCGGGCAGTGAAAGTGGCGCCGAGAGCACGCGCGTCCACAGCCATTCCCCGGCGACCGCGGTGACGGCCTTGGCGGACGCGGCATAGCTCGCTGGCGACAGCGCCTGCCAATAGGTCACCATCGTCGTCGAAGGGCGCTGAAGTACGAAATCGCTGGTGAACGAGATCACGGCGGCGAGCAGCGCGAGGGCCGCGAGTAGCCGCAGCACCGGTGCGGCGGCGCCAAGCAGGCGCGCCGGCAATCTCATCAGCAGAACCAGAAATCGTCTCATGAGCAACCTGGGGCGTCAGTTGAATTCGTTGAGACCGGAAGGTTCTCGGCAACGCCAAGAGACCTCCGGTTGCGGCTTCGCGCAAGCCCGAAATGTCGCACGGTCATACACCGTAGTAGCCGCGATACCAGGCGATGAAATGACCGAGCCCGACGTCGAGCGGTGTCGCGGGGCGAAAGCCGACGTCGTGGGCGAGATCGTCGATGTCGGCGAACGTGGCCGGCACGTCGCCCGGCTGCATCGGCCGCATGGTCTTGCGGGCGGGCTTGCCGATCGCCGCCTCGAGTGTCGCGATGAAGTCCATCAGGGCCACGGGCTGATTGTTGCCGATGTTATAGATCCGGTAGGGCGCCCAGCTCAGGCCAGGGTCGGGGTTTGCCGCGTCGTAATCCGCGGCCGGGGTGGCCGGGCGGCGCGCCACGCGCACCACGCCCTCGACGATGTCGTCGATGAAGGTGAAATCGCGCGACATGCGCCCCTCGTTGAAAACCTCGATCGGGCGATCCTCGAAGATTGCTTTCGCGAACAGCATCGGCGCCATGTCGGGTCGCCCCCACGGGCCATAGACCGTGAAGAAGCGCAGGCCCGTGGTCGGCAGGCGATAGAGATGGCTGTAGGTGTGGGCCATCAGCTCGTTCGACTTCTTGGTCGCCGCGTAGAGACTGACCGGATGGTCGACGTTGTCGTGCACCGAGAACGGCATGCGCGTGTTGGTGCCATAGACGGAGCTCGACGAGGCGTAGACGAGGTGGGCTATGCCGCCATGCCGGCAGGCCTCGAGGATATTGGCGAACGCCACGAGGTTGGAATCGATGTAGGCGGCCGGGTTCTCCAGCGAGTAGCGCACACCGGCCTGCGCCGCGAGGTGGATGACGACGCGCGGACCGACATCGGCGAAAAGGCGCTCCGTCTCGCGCCGGTCGGCAAGATCGATCCGCCGGAAAGAAAAGCGCGGGTCGGTCTCGATCTGGGCGAGGCGGGCTGCCTTGAGGTGAGGGTCGTAATAGGTATTGAGGTTGTCGGCGCCGACAACCGTCGTGCCGGAGGCCGCGAGTGCGCGCGCAACGTGCATGCCGATGAAGCCAGCCGCGCCCGTCACCAGAACGGGACCAGGGAGGTTGCCGTCGGCGGCCTGGGATTGGGAAACTGTCGGGCTGGTCATGCGTTCTGTCGTGTCGCTCGGGTGTTCCGCATCGCTCGTGGTCGGCCGCCGCGCCCGAGGGGGGCGCAGCGCCTCCGTCACTGATAGAGCGGTTCGCGCCCCGGCGCGACCAGGGAATGCGCTTTCCACGCCCGGCGGGCGTTACTCGTGACGCAGCGCCTCGATCGGGTTGAGCTGCGCCGCGCGGCGGGCCGGAAAATAGCCGAAGACGACGCCGACCAGCGCCGAGAACAGGAAGGCGACGAGCACGATCTGGGGATCGACGAGAAACGGCACGCCGAGGGCCGTCGTCGCACCGGCAGCAAGCCCAAGCCCGAGCAGAATACCGACCAGACCGCCGAACAGCGACAACACCATCGCTTCGACCAGGAACTGCGGCAGCCCCTGCCCCTCGAGCGCGCCGATGGCGAGGCGGATGCCGATCTCGCGGGTGCGCTCGGTGACCGATACGAGCATGATGTTCATGATGCCGATACCGCCGACCAGAAGGCTCACCGCC
>CALMPK010000340.1 GCA_937873575.1 uncultured Hyphomicrobiaceae bacterium | reverse complement strand
CTGCCCGAAGGCGCCATCGATCTCGTCCGCAACATCCCGGCGCACGACGTCGTCATGGTAGCGGCGCAGGCAGGACTCGTGGGCCGCGCCGACCTCCACCCTGCCCTGGCCTGGCCGCTCGTCGACGCGCTCAAGACCACGCACAGTGAGGGCGGCATGTTCCAGCGCATCGGCGATTTCCCGAAGGCCTCGGACCCCGAGTTCGAGATGAGCGAGGACGCGCTGCGCATCTACCAGTCGGGCGCACCCTTCTTCCAGCGCTTCCTGCCGTTCTGGCTCGCCTCGTTCATCGAGCGCATGATCATCATGGTGGTGCCGATCGCGACCATTCTGCTGCCGCTCGTGAAGCTCGGGCCCATGCTCTACGAATGGCGGATCAGGAGCCGCCTGCTGTACTGGTATGCTCAGCTCAAGGAACTGGAGCGCCAAATGGCTGCTGTACAGCAGTCGGGTGAGGCGATGGCGAGCCGTCCATTCCGGGCCATGATCGACCGCATCGACGAGGCGGTGAGCACGATTCCGGTGCCGCTGCACTATTCCGACAGGCTCTATGAGCTGAGGGGCGCCATCGAGCTGGTGCGTCAGCGCATCGAAACACGCGGCTAATTGCGCCTTTGGTCGGTTCAACCCGGCAGTTTACCTCGGGCGAAAGGCCGTCTAGAAGACGGGGCTTGGCCGGATTGTCCGGTGGGCCGAAGCAGGGACGAAGCACGCGACATGTTCAACAAGATCCTGATTGCTAACCGTGGCGAGATCGCATGCCGAGTGATCAAGACGGCGCGCAAGATGGGGATCAAGACGGTCGCCGTCTATTCCGATGCCGATCGCGACGCACTGCATGTCGAGATGGCGGACGAGGCCGTCCACATCGGCCCGCCGGCGGCCGCCGAGTCCTACCTCATCATCGACAAGATCGTCGCCGCCTGCAAAGCGACCGGCGCAGAAGCCGTCCACCCCGGCTATGGCTTCCTTTCGGAGCGCGAGGCGTTCCCGATCGCACTCCAGAAGGCCGGTATCGTCTTCATCGGCCCGAACCCCAAGGCGATCGCCGCCATGGGCGACAAGATCGAGAGCAAGAAGGCCGCCGCCGCCGCCAAGGTCTCGACCGTTCCCGGCTACCTCGGTGAAATCGCAGACTCGAAGCAGGCCATCAAGATCGCCGACGACATCGGCTACCCGGTGATGATCAAGGCCTCCGCCGGTGGCGGTGGCAAGGGCATGCGCATCGCCTGGAGCCGCGAGGAGGTGGCCCAGGGCTTCGACTCGTCCCGCTCGGAGGCGAAGTCGAGCTTCGGCGACGACCGCATGTTCATCGAGAAATTCATCGTCAATCCGCGCCACATCGAAATTCAGCTCCTCGGCGACAAGCACGGCAACGTCGTCTACCTCGGCGAACGCGAGTGCTCCATTCAGCGCCGCAACCAGAAGGTCATCGAGGAGGCGCCCTCCCCGCTGCTCGACGAGAAGACCCGCAAGGCGATGGGCGAGCAGGCGGTGGCGCTGGCCAAGGCCGTCGGTTACGACAGCGCGGGCACCGTGGAGTTCGTCGCCGGCCAGGACCGCAGCTTCTACTTCCTCGAGATGAACACCCGCCTGCAGGTCGAGCATCCGGTGACGGAGCTCATCACCGGCATCGATCTCGTCGAGCAGATGATCCGTGTCGCCGCCGGCGAGAAGCTGCCGTTCAAGCAGTCCGACATCAAGCTCAACGGCTGGGCGGTGGAGAGCCGCATCTACGCCGAGGACCCCTACCGCAACTTCCTGCCGTCGATCGGCCGGCTCGTGAAGTACCGCCCGCCGCACGAGGGCACCGCCGACGGCCTCACCGTCCGCAACGATACCGGCGTGACCGAGGGCGGCGAGATCTCGATGTATTACGACCCGATGATCGCCAAGCTGGTGACGCACGCGCCGACCCGCGAGCAGGCGATCGACATCCAGGCCGAGGCGCTCGACGCCTTCTACATCGACGGCATCCGCCACAACATTCCGTTCCTCACCGCGCTGATGCAGCATCCGCGCTGGCGCAAGGGCGAGCTTTCGACCGGCTTCATCGCTGAGGAGTTCCCGGAGGGCTTCAAGCCGCGCACACCCGAGGGCGAAGATTTCAAGGTGCTCGCCGCCGTCGCGGCCGCCATCGACCACCTGAACAACATCCGCCGTCGCGAGATCACGCACCAGATGGACGGCCGCCCGGTACATTTCAGGAACCGCCGCGTCGTCGACCTCGGCAAGCTGCGCCAGAACGTCCATGTCGAGGGTGGTCTCGACGGTCCGATCAAGGTGACGCTGCTGGACGGCAATTGGAACGCCATCGACACCCTGGAGCTCGCCTCGCGCTGGTGGCCGGGTGATGCCGTCTGGTCGGGCCTCGTTCGCGACGCCGACGTCTCGGTTCAGGTGCGCCCCATCCTCAACGGCCACGACCTCGCCTATCGCGGCATTCACCTGCCGGCTCGCGTCTATACCGAGCGGGAGGCGGAACTCGCCTCGCTGATGCCGGAAAAGGTCGGCGCGGACATGTCGAAGTACCTGCTCTGCCCGATGCCGGGGCTGGTCAAGTCGCTGCTCGTCGGCGAGGGCACCGAGGTGAAGGCGGGCGATCCGCTGGCCATCGTCGAGGCGATGAAGATGGAGAACGTGCTGCGCGCCGAGCGCGACACGGTCGTCAAAAAGGTCAACGCCAAGGTGGGCGACAGCCTCGCGGTTGACGCGGTGATCCTCGAGTTCGCCTGAGGTCCACTCCGGGGCAAAAGACGGTGGGGCGAGCGGCGCCCCCCCCCCGATCACCGCCACCGCCGAGACAACAGTCGTAGGCGGCGGGACCGAATTCCCGCCGCTGACTCAAAGTGCCGGCGCCGCGCCTGCTCCCCTCCCTATCGCACCAAGCCATTCGGCCGCACATCGGCCGCAGATGCGTGACGGCGCGCGCCGACCGTCAGCCGCACGTCTTCTTGCAACATGCCTCCTTGAATGGCTTCGGCGAGGGCGGGCACTTGTAATTGCCCGGCCAGCCGAGGCAGCGCATGTAACAGGCCTTGTGGTCAAAGTACTTGCTCTTCGATGGGCGGTTTGATTCCAAGTGCTCCATCGCCTGCTTTTTCTGGAAACCTTGAGGTTGCGTCCCGGGCACTGGTCCCGGTTTGTCTCCAGCGTTCGCGCGAGCGCCGGGATGGAGCACCATGACGGCCGCGAGCGCGAGGAATGATGCGGCACGAGAGGCATCGAGCATTTTGCGCATGACGAAACCCAATCTCAATTAGGGGGCAAAGGGGAAGCGATCGATCTCGAGGCGGATCGGACGCTGTGATCGCAGCGGCGTCGCCAGGTTGTGAGTGTTAGGTCACGGGCCGCACCTGAGCACCAAAGCGATCGCCACGAAGCGCCGGCTTATCCGCCGCACGCCTTTTTGCAGCAAGCCTCGAGCCCGGCTGCCCCGCCGGCAACTGCGCCGATCAGGACCTTGCAGCCGTAGTACGTGGGCTTGTGCTTGCACGTCGGAATGCAGGCCGAGGTGGTCTTGAGCCGCTTCGACTTGGCGTAGTCCTCGGCCTGCTGCTGCTGAAATCGCTTCAGTCCGGTCCCATCGCTTTTTTGGGCCGCTACAGCGGCGGAACTACCGGCAAGAAGTGCGACAGAGAACGCCAGGGCGGTGAGAGCGGCCGGCAACGAAGAAAAGTGCATGACTTCACTCCTTCACGCTGATAACCCGCTGCCTCGAACATCCGCCAGCTTCCAATTCCGCACAACTCAACCTTCGAATCTCTCGACAGGAGACCTCCAATGACCCGCCGCCTCATCTCCTCCGGCTCGCCCTTCGAGGCGACGATGGGCTACTCGCGTGCCGTCGTCGACGGTGAGTGGGTGTTCGTCTCCGGCACCACGGGCTTCAACTACGAGACCATGAGCATCTCCGACGATGTGGCCGAACAGGCCGAACAGTGCTTCCGCAATATCGCGAAGGCGCTGGCCGAGGCGGGTGCGACCCTCAAGGATGTCGTGCGCGTTCGCTACATCTTCCCCCGCGCCGAGGACTTCGAGCCGAGCCTGCCGGTGCTCGGCCGCCACTTCGGCGACGTGCGGCCGGCGGCGACGCTGATCGTCGCCGGGCTGGTCGATGCGCGCATGAAGATCGAGATCGAGGTGACGGCGAAGCTGGCGCGGGGCTGAACGGAGCCGGCCGCACCTGCCGAGGACGGCCAAGCCCGCGCATGCCGACCACGAACGACGAAGCCCCGGAGCAATCGCTCCGGGGCTTCATTCTTTCCGCCGACCGCACCCATCGCGCGACACCCGCTCAGACGAACTTCTCGGCATGCGCCCTCAAGCCAGCGAGGATCGGCTCGAACGCCTCCTCGTCGCGCGCCTCGGGGTAGACCATGTAGACGGGGTAGACGAACTTGCGCGCCCTTGCCGGGCGGCGAAGTTTTCCTCGCGCCAAGTGGCGCTGCACGAGACGCGCCGGGAAGTAGCCGGATGCGCCGGTCTCGAGAACGTAGTCGAGAGCAAAGGGGCCGATGTCGAGGTTCAAGCCAGGGTTGGCGAGCTTGGGAAAGGCGGCCGCGTGGTCGTTGCTGAAGTCAGGCCCCCAATCGATGAACACGTAGTCGCTGGAGCTGCGGCGGCCGCTTGCTCGCTGCCCCGAGACCATCACGAACTCCTCGTCGAACAGGTGCTCGATGACGAGGCCCGGCGGCTGTACCGGCAGGTAGAGCACCACGACACCGAGCGGTTCTCCCACCAGCAGC
>CALMPK010000339.1 GCA_937873575.1 uncultured Hyphomicrobiaceae bacterium | reverse complement strand
CGTGGCGCGCATCCCTTTGTGGCGGTCAGGCGCGATGCGAAAATTCTTCTGATAGTCCGCGCGCAAGCCGAGCGCCGCCTCGATCGTCGTGATGTGCGCAAGGAATTCATCCACGCCCTCGGCCAGGAACGCGCGGACGAGGAAGTGAGGGATCGGCGTCTCAAACAAAACCGATTGCTTCGCCTGCTCGACGGTCGTCCATCGGCTCTGGTCCCACACCGTCAGCTCGGTCTTTGCATCCTCTTCTAGGTGCAGCTCGACCGGGCGCTCTTCCTCGTATGTCCCGCCATAGCCATCGTCGTAGACCCGGTCCTCCCAGCTCAACGTGTCGGGGGACGGCGGCGAACTGGGACGAACGAAGATGTCGCTGTCGATCGTGTAGACCCATGGCACACGGAAGCCCCGCCAATCGACTTCCTGCATGGTCGACCAGCCCTCCCAGGGGGCCAGCAGGAGGAAGAACAGCGCTTCTTCCAAGGCAGTCGGGACCCGCCCTTGATGCGGTTCGACCCGCCCCAGATCTAGGCTCAGGTCCATGAACAGGACCGGGACCGCGCGTTCCTCCGGCTCCTGCTCGAGCACCACGACCTCCTCAACGATCAGCCAGTGGAATTCGGCGAAGCGCTCGGCATCGAAGTCCTGACGCGGATAAAGCCGCCTCAGCCGGCGCGCATCGATCACGCCGCGCAGCTCGTCGGCGCTCAACCGGCACACCCTGGCCGGACCGAATGCGTGCGGCGGCAGGTCGGCGGCAAGATCGAGCGGCGCAAGGTGAATGCGCCTGGCCCGGGTAGCGCGCAGCGCCGCGTCCAATCCCTTCGCCGCTTCCTCCACAGGCATGGCAAGATGGGCCGTGTCCTTCTGCAGGTGACATGGAAGGCCCAACGCCCGCAATGCCGTCGAGAGCGCGAAGTTCGGCCCCTTCTTGCCGGCGTTTGGGTAGTCGTCGCGGCAGATCTCACGCAGCCGCATGAAGGCCGGGTGCGCAAGAATATTGTCGGGCCCGGGCGGTCGTATGCGCCACAGGTCCGTCATCGCCATCAGCATCGCCATTCTCGGACCCGTCTCGCTCATCAGGAGATCCGGAGCCGCCGCAAAAGCTTGCCGAGGACCGCCTCGTACTCCTCGGGCTTGGAGAAATCGGCGTAGAGCTTGCCTTTCAAGAACTCTGGCAGCTCACATTCCTCGTAGAGCAGCGGCAGCACGACCACCTCGCCGCTCGCGATCTCGCGGTTCATCGCCACGTCGAGCTCCTTCTTCACCCAAGGAGCGCCGATCGACTTTTTCGACAGGACGACGGCGATGTAGCGGCTGAGCTTCATCCCCTCTTCGATCTTGGCGATCAGCGAGTCCCCGATGTCGATTTCGGCCTCGTCCAGCCACACATGCTCTACGCCATGAGCGAGCAGATCCTTGCGAAGCTGGCGCACGAAGGGTTTGTCGACGCCAGTATGGCTCAGGAAGATGCCGTGATACTTCTCATGCGCCGGATCGGCCTTCTCCAACGCGAGGCTGTCGCGAACGAGCTGGTTCTGGGCTTCCTGCGACGTCGGCGGCGTCAGCAGCCAGCCCGTCGGGGTGCCGAGCATCAGCTGACCGCCGAGGCTGTAGCCCTCCGGCGTCGCGGCGATCGACCCATAGCCTTCGCCGGGATCGGATAGGCACAGCGTCCAGCCGCCGGTCCGCGACAGAACCTCGAAATAGCGCGCGAAGGGGCTGTCGAGATCGACCGGCCCCATCCTGCGCCCCTTCTTAATGAGAAGCTCCGAACGCTTTACGAAACTCGCCACTTTCGGCGCCACATATCCAAGATGGGTTTCGCGATAGCCGAAGAAGTTCACCCGCTTCGGCTCGGACAGGCACCAAACGACCGTCGCGCCACCCGCAATCGCGGCCTCCATCTCCTTGCGTCGGTCCTCGCCATCGAAGGCGGAGTCGAGGTCGTAGCGGTCATTCTGCCCCTTCAGCTTGCCCAGCTCGTAAAGTTCGTTCGAAAACTCTCCGGCCTTACCGAACAGAAAATGCGTGTAGCTCTCCGGATTGATGATGATCGTGTCGTATTCGTAGAGCGGATAGGCCGCCCGCTCTCGATCGACATCGGGCTGGCAGAGCCCGAGATTTTCGATCTCCACGCCATCGATCTTGTCGCCGGTGTAAGTCAGCCCGACAGTCAGCACCCGTTTCACGTGTCGTTCCTTTCCGCCGCCTGCTTGGCCGCCTCTCTAGCTTTCACTTCCAAAACCTCGCCGCGGCTGCCGACGAGCGCGATCTCGATGCCGGCCAAGGCGCACCGCGGCGCGAGCCGCTCGGCCAGGCGCAAGGTGCCGTCCGTCAGCGGAACCACGGCCACCTGACGCCCCTGCGATGGCGTGGCCATCAGCAGGCCTACGGTCTCGCAAAGACCCCGGTAGAGCCGCGACAACTGGCCTGGATGCCGCGCGTTGATAATGCCGCCCTTGCATTCGGCCGAGATGACGTGGTCGCCGATATTCGCGACGACATCACCGAGCCCGGACTTCGGGTTGACGGTGATCGTCTGGCCCGCCGGATTTCGATAGACTCCGCCATAGGCGGTGCTACCGACGCCGGAGACCTTGGTGAACGCTCGCCGCCCCAGCCAGCCCGCGAAATCGAACTGCTTTCCGTGCTCGCCGTCGGGATGGACACGGACGTCCCGTGCGCCCTGCGTGCGGAGCAAGTGCATCGCGTAGGCGACCATCACCGCGCCCTCATACAGATGATGTTCGTGGGCGCCGTCCGATTTTCCGGCGCGGTTCGGCGGCGGCTCGAGCGCCGTCACGAGATCCTCGAAATCCAATCCAGCCTCCCCGCGATATCTGCGGACGCGCAGCGCGCACCATTGACAGGAGCTTATAACCGGCCATATTTGCCCGGTAAAGGAAGGCCTGTCATGTTTACCTATAGCCCCGAAAAATTTGCGTCGCTCTACGCCTCCGAACTTGGCCAGCGCATCTGGGCCTTTCTCACGCGGCCCGAAAACGTCGCCCGCCTGGAGACCGCGTCCGAACTCGGCAAGCCCGCGGTCGAAGGCATCGAGGAGCAGCTCCTGGCGGAATTCCGCGAGGAGGTCTTGGCCGACCGCGTGAAGCAGATGGTCGGCCATATGGTGCGGCAGATCCTGGAGCAGCGAGATTGGGTGCTCGACCAGACCGATGTGAAAGTTCAGTCGGTGCCCTTCAGCAAGGCGGCACGCTATCGCCGGCCTGACTGGTTCACCTTTCACGCCTTCCGCAACAGCAGTGATCCGCGCGACGTCGTTATCACCGATCGCCGGCAAAATCCGACGCTGCCGAACGGCGCGCGCTGGACCTTCTACGCTACCTTCGCCAGCCCGCTAAAAGCGGCGGTGGCGTTCGGCGTCAACGACATCAAGCAGCTTCGTCAGCAGGTCCATTCGCACGGCTTCCACCGTGTTCGCATCGAGCGGATGCTGCGCCGGGCATGAGACGAGCAGATGATGACTGATCTATTCGATGTCGACGGCGCCAATCTCGATCGCGGGTTTGAAAACCTGAAAGCCGCCGAGCTTCCGATCGAGCAGCAGCTTCACGCCATGCTGCAAGAGATGTGGGGGCGTTACGAGCCTTATGCCGACCCCGACTTTCGGCAGGGTTTCGCACGCGATGTCGATGGCCGATTTTGGGAGATGTATCTGGGCTGCACGCTGCTCGAGGCGGGCCGCACCCTGCTTCCCGTCGTCGAGCGCCAGCGCGAAGGCGGTCAGCCGGACCTCTGCGTCCTGGAAGATGGCCGCCGAATCTGGATCGAGGCCATTACCCCAGATGAAGGCGCACCGGGTCCTGACCAGATCGTGCGTCCGGTCCCCCTCAACGAGGGCGGCGGCCTCTTCGCCGCACCGATCCGTCAGGCGCAGTTGCGCACGTCCGGGGCGTTCTGGACCAAGGCGCAGAGGATCGCGCGCTATCTCGAACAGGGTGTGATCGGCCCGGAAGACACGAGGATCATCGCGATCAGTGCGAGCCGCTTCGGCGTCTATGTCGCCGACCAGCCGTTGCCGCTGATCATGACCACGTTATTTCCGATCGGAGATGCCTACATCACCATCGATCGCGAGACCGGCAACGTCGTTGACGAAGGATTTCACCCGGCCCCCTTCATCGACCGCGAACGCAATCCGATCCCGCGCACGGCGTTTCTCGACGAGCGTTTCGCTGACATCTCAGGTGTGATCTGGTCGCGCGTTGGCCTCGGCAACCTCTCGCGTCGAAGCCGCCCGCTGACCTATGTCCACAACCCCTTGGCGCAGGTTCCGCTGGCGACAAGCTGGGGCGTCTGGGATCGCGAGTTCGTCATCACGCCGCGCGGCGACGAGTGGGAGGCCAACGACATTCTGGCGCAAGCCGCAGCGGAGGCATCATGACGATGCGCGCGAGTGCCCGCGTCTGGCGCCTTCCGTTCCGTGAGGTTGATCATGGCCGTCGGCGATGAGCAGCGACTGATCACGCCGATCAGCCAGCGGCAGTTTGAGCTCTATGCGCTGTCGCTCGAACGTGGGCCCAATTTTGATCCCGCGCAGATCTTCGGGAGCTATCAAGCCGGACACGGCAGCGCGAGCGGCTGCATCCTCCTCGATCCGGAGCGCGGGACCTTCACCGCCCTGGCCTTGCGCAGGCGTGTCGATCATCGCTGGGTCCGCGTCGATGAAGGCGGCCCCTATCCCACTCCCGAAGCCGCGCTGGATCAGCTCACCATCAGCATGCGCGCTGGCG
>CALMPK010000338.1 GCA_937873575.1 uncultured Hyphomicrobiaceae bacterium | reverse complement strand
CCTTTGCTCATCGCGGCACACGACAGGCGGCTTCGCGGGTCACGCCTCGCGCGAGGTGAGGCCGGTGAAAGCCGGCGAGACTTGCCTTCGCGGCCTTTGAAGGGCATCTCTCGGCCGAACGATCCCTCCCGGCCGTCGGCGGATGCCTGGTCGCCCCGGCCCACCCGATCAAAAAAAGGATACGCCGATGACCACGCCCGCGACCATGACCGCCATCGAGATCGACGGGAAGGGCGGACCGGAGGTTCTTGTGGCGCGGCAGCGGCCGGTTCCGGCCCCAGGACCGGGGCAGATCCTCGTCAAGGTCGCCGCGGCGGGCGTCAACCGCCCGGACGTCCTGCAACGCCAGGGGCTTTATCCTGCTCCCAAAGGGCATTCCGAAATTCCCGGTCTCGAGGTGGCGGGGCACGTCGCCGCAAAGGGCGAAGGCGCCAACCGTTTCGCCATCGGCGACGCCGTGATGGCGCTCGTGAACGGGGGCGGCTACGCCGAGTACTGCATCGCCGACGAGGCGGCCGCACTGCCCGTTCCAGCCGGCCTTTCGATGGTCGAGGCAGCCGCTGTCCCAGAGACGTTCTTCACCGTCTGGCACAACGTGTTCGAGCGCGCCGCGCTGCGGCCGGGTGAATGGTTCATGATCCACGGCGGCACGTCGGGCATCGGCGTCACGGCCATCCAGCTTGCGAAGGCGTTCGGCGCCAAGGTGATCGCGACGGCCGGCGGGCCGGACAAGTGTCGCGCCTGCCTCGACCTCGGCGCCGATCGCGCGGTCGATTATCGCGCGGAGGATTTCACGGAAGCGGTCAAGGAAGCGACGGCGAAGCGCGGCGTGGACGTGATCCTCGACATGGTCGGCGGAGACTACGTTGCGAAGAACATTCGTTCGCTCGCCGACGACGGTCGCCTCGTCAATATCGCATATCTGAAGGGCTCGGAGGTCACGGCCGACATGATGCGCGTCATGCTCAAGCGCCTCACCATCACGGGCTCGACGCTGCGCATCCGACCAACCGAGGTCAAGGGCCGCATCGCCCGCGCCATCGAGGAGAAGGTCTCGCCGTTGCTCTCCGACAAGCGCATCAAGGTGGTGATCGATTCCGAGTTCGCGCTCGCTGACGCCGCCAAGGCTCATGCTCGTATCGACGCCGGCGAGCATATCGGCAAGATCGTCCTCAAGGTCTGATCGAGGTCCGCGGTGCGCGGAAGCAGCACGGTGCGCCTTTGCGCTTTGCCGAGCACGGATGCTTCTTCCATCCGCGCGAAAGTCCCACTACGGTGCCGACCGAGCCGGCAGCCAACCCGAGGAGTGTGCACGTATGGCCGCGTATCCTGGCAACATGACAATCGGCGCGGACGCAGTGGTGACGGCCTCCATCCGCAATTGCCGGCGTCTCGAGGTCTACGGCTATGTCGATGGCGACGTGATCGCCGAATCCGTCGTCGTGCATCAGGGCGGGCAGGTGTTCGGCTCGATCCGCGCGGGTGAGGCCGAGGTGCTCGGCACCGTGCAAGGCAACGTCACCGTCAAGAACCTCATCGCCATCCGTTCGACGGGCTCCGTTACCGGCAACGTTCGGTATGGCCGCATCACGCTCGAGACCGGCGGCAACCTCTCGGCCGAGGTCCGCAATGTTCCGCCGCGTCTCGTCGGCGATTTTGCGATCTCGGTTCCGCGTGGCGGCTCAGTGAAGCTCACCACGCTCGACATCGCCGCCGTAGATCCGGACAACGCCGCGCACGAACTCACTTACGATGTGACGAACGAGAAGGGCGGCCACCTCGCCATGTCCGAGGCCGAGAGCGTGCGCGTTTCGAGCTTCACGCAGGCCGACGTCAGCCAGGGGCGCGTCTGCTTCGTGCACGATGGCAGCGTCGCCGCGACCGGCAAGTTCGATGTGACCGTCAGCGACGCTTCGGGTGCCGTCTCGGGCGAACCACGCACCGTCGACGTCACGGTCATCTCGGCGAAGCCGAACTGAGCCCGCAGCACTCTCGACTAAGAGTTCAGGGTGCGATTCACGATCTCGGTGGAAGCGCGCGGCGCTTCCAACTCGACCGATCGCACGCCAGAGCGCTATCAACTGCGGTTGGATCGCAGTCGCGATCCATCAAAGTCGCCAATAGCGCTCTGAATTTTGAGTTCAGGGTGCGATTCACGATCTCGGTGGAAGCGCGCGGCGCTTCCAACTCGACCGATCGCACCCTAGAGCCGCAGCTCCTGCATCGCAGCGACCGGACGCATCGCGAGGCCGTCGAACAGCCGTGTCAGTGCCGCGCCGTCCAGTGTCGAGCCCGGCTCGAGATGCACGCCGCTCGCGATGTAGACCGAGCGGATACCCGCATCCGACGCGCCCTTGATGTCAGTCTTGACGCCGTCGCCGATGGCGAGCAAGCGCTCGCGCCCCACCGCCCTGCCCCCCCGCAGCTCCGCGATGATTGCCTCTGCCATCGCATAGACGGGCGCATGCGGCTTGCCGGCATACGAGACCACTCCGCCGAGCGCTTCGTAGGCCGCAGCCACGCCGCCCGCGCACCAGACGATACGACCGCCGCGCTCGACCTTGAGGTCCGGGTTGGCGCAAACCATCGCCAGCCCCTTGGCCCGCATCGTGCCGAGCAACCCGGCGTACGTTTCTGGCGTCTCAGTCTCGTCGTCGTAGAGGCCCGTGCAGATCACCGCCTCCGCGCTCGAGAGAGGCGAAAGCTCGACGTCGAGCCCTTCGAACAGCGGCAGATCGCGCTCCGGCCCGAGGTGAAACACCGGGCGTCCGGCATACGCCGCGATCATGCTGCGCGCCGCGTCGCCCGACGAGAGCACGCGATCGTAGGCGGCATCCGGCACGCCGATGCGGCGGAGCTGCGTGACGACGCTCGCCGCCGGACGCGGCGCGTTCGACAGCAGCAGCACGGTGCCACCACCATCGCGGAAACGTCGGCAGGCATCGCAAGCACCCATGAACGGACTTACGCCGTTGTGCATCACGCCCCAGATGTCGACCAGCCAAGCGTCGGCAGTCGCAACCAGGGACGAAATCGACGAGAATAGCGGTATCGCGGAGGCGGGAGAGGCAGCGGCTTGGTTCATGGCGCATTCTCTGCCGCAGGAACCGAGAGAGCACAAGCGCGAAGGCCCGAGAGACCGAGAGTGCATTCGCTCATTGTTGCTCGCGCAGATCACGTCCACCGCGTCCGCTCGCAACCCTGCCCGCCTCGGCTATGCGGTCGGTTGAGGCCGTGATGCAATTAAAAGAGCGCGGTTGCCGTGTCGGGCCCCGCGCTCTTTGCCAATCGAGATCAGACGTAATCTTGTCAGGCCGCCCGCTGCGCACCGGAGAACGCCGCGGCCTTCATGAGGCGCGGGCCACCGAACAGCTTCCCCTGGCCGAGAACCACGCCCAAGGCCGTCAGGCGAGAGCGCCGCGCTTCGTCGTTGATATGCTCGACGACGAGCGAAAGCCCGAGACCCGCGAGGTGCTTGCAGAGATCGGTGGGAGGGATCACGTCGCCGGGCGTCGGCAATCCCTCGAGGAACACTTCCGCATCGAGCTTGATGAACGTGAAGCCGGCGGCGACGAGCGGCTCGAAATCCATGTCGAGGTCGGTGACGGCGCGCATGGCGAACCGGAAGCCAAGCTCGCGCATCTCCTCAACCATCGCCCAATGAGGCGCGCGGAAGCGGCGGATATCGGACTGCGCGAACGTCAGCACGAGCTGTGAAGCAAGGCCCTGCTGGGCCTCATAGGCTTCCGCAAAAGCCGACAGGAAATCGTCCGATGCCAGCGACGGGCCATTGAACGTCGAGAAGACCGCGCCCGGCTTGCGGCGCTCATCGAGCATCTGCGCCACCTGCGCCGTGCGCGACAGGCGGATGCTGTCGAGAAGCGGCATCTCGACCCCGCCTGTACCGTCGTCGGCAGTGGCGAGCGGTACGATCTCGTCGCCCGCCTCGTCGCAGAGGCGCACCGTCACCTCGTAATGGCTCGGCTGCTGGCGCGCGAGGTCGAGGATCGGCTCGAGATAAACTTCAACGCGGCCCGCATCGAGCGCAGCAGCGATCAACTCGAGGCGGTGCTCGCTCTCGTCAGACATCGCCGGCGCATCAGGCCCGCCGGCCTCTTCGGAGTGAGAGACGGGATCGGTTGCGACGGGAGTTTGGGCATCGGCCGCCGGGGCGAACGCCGGTGTGAGCGCGGCGACCGCCCGTTCGAGACGCGGATCGGTCTCGACATACCCGGGAGACGCGGAGGCGACATCGGGACGGTCCTCGCTCTCGGCACCCGTCATCGCGGCGATCGGCTGCGCGCGGCGCATCAGCGTATCGAAATCGAACTCCGGCTCCGCAGCAGCAGCGGCGGGGGCCTGCGACGCGGCAGCGGTTTCGGCGGCGCGACCTTCGCGGTGGGCCTCCACGGCCTCGCCCGGCAGCATGTCCGATCGCGCCGGTTGCTTCATGGTGGCGGCGGCCCGCTTCAGCGCACCGACCGACTCCTCGATGGCACGCGCATCGGCCGCGCGCGTATCGGCAGCGGTCCGCGCCTCGGCGGTGGCGCGAGCAGGCACCGAGAGGTTCTCCGCCTCGGCGGCGTTGACTTCCGCGGCGAGCTTCTTGATGAGGCCCTGGATCATTTCGACGTCCGCCTCGCGCGGCGAGGGCGGGACCTCGGCAGACGCGACAGCGGGGGGGGCGGGCATGCCAATCTCGGTCGGCGGACCAACGTTCTCGAGCGTCGCGGCGGCGACCGTCTGCATCGGTGGGAGCGGCGGCGCGACGGCAGGCGGAGTCGCGGCCTGGGGCTGCTGCACGGCAGGCTGGCGCAGGGGCGGCGACGACTTGACGACATTGTGGGTGCCGGCGGGCGCGGTTTGCTGAACCGATGCGGCCCCGTGGGTTGTATCGCCGGCCGGCGCACTACGGACGACACGCTGCATGCGCGCGGCGAACTCCGGCCCATCGGCGCGGGCCGGAGCTGAAGCGGGACTATTGCCAGCGGCGGGCTGTTGGGGGAGCGACGGGTCTGCACGCTGCGGCAGTGCCGGGGGCGTCGCGGCGAGCGCTGGCGATTGCCCCTGATTTTGAACCGCGCTGGCCAATGGGCCGCGACGGGACCGGTCGCCCGCCGCCGCGGCCAGGCCCGGAGCCGCGCCTGAGGCCGGCGCCGCGGCCATAACGCCGGATTGCGCGGCATTCGCGACGTCGGGAGCGCCCAGTGCTGCCTTAAGTCTCTCGACCTCGGCCCGCAGCTCCTCGAGCTGGCCGGAGCGCCGAACGATGGCGTGCAGTGTCAGCAGGCCGAGATAGAAGGACAGCGATACCGTGCCCGCGAGCCAAAACCCGAGGCCCGCCTGCAGCACCAGCCCCGCGCAAAGCGCCAGCGTTACGAGCGCCATCGCCATCATCACGACGGCATCGCCAGCCTTACCGCCGGTGCGGCGCCCCTTGGCCTTCTTGCTGTCCGTTGCCATTGCTCGATCCATCCATTCTAAAAAATACAACGCCGCCTGGGCATCGAAGTTCGCCGGCCCGAATGCGACCGAATCTGTGATTCGTCCTCGATACAACTGTTCAGAGACGCTGCTCTCCGTGCAACGCGGGCGAACACCATTTCCCCGTCTTTCATCGCGCCGCCGGCCGCTCGCACCCCGGCTTGTGGCGCAAAAGCACCGCGGCCAGCGTGATCGGCTCACGCGGGGCAAAATCGCTGTTGTGGATCAGGCTACTGCGGGGCGCTCAAGCACTCGCGCGAATCGTGACGGCGAGTTTGTCGCGGATCTCGGCGAGATCGGCACCCGTCGCGACCAGGGGCGGGGCGATGACCATCGTGTCACCGGCGATTCGCACATAGAGATCGTGATCGTGATAGGCACGCTCCATCGCCTCGTAGCCGCGCTTGCCGAAAGCGCCGCCCTTCGGCGCGAGATCGATGCCGCACATCAGGCCGACCGGCCGGATATCGAGCACGCCCGGCTCGTCGCGAAGGCTCATCATGAGCTCGGCAAATGGCGTCTCCAGGTCCGCCGCGCGGCCATTGAGGCCAAGATCGCGGTGCAGATCGAGCGTCGCCAGCGCCGCCGCGACGGCGAGCGGATGCGCCGAATAGGTGTACCCGTGGAACAGCTCAGGCAGATGCTCCGGCCCGACCATGTGCGCGTCGTAGATCCCCTTGCGCACCAACACCCCGGACAGCGGCACTGCACCGTTCGAAACGCCCTTGGCGAAGGTCATGAGATCGGGAACGATCCCATAGCGGTCCGCGGCAAACGTGTGGCCGAGGCGGCCGAAGGCGGTAATCACCTCGTCGAGTATGAGGAGGATGCCATGGGCCGCGGTAATTTCGCGGATCCGCTCCAGATACCCCTTCGGCGGGGGAATGCATCCGGTCGAGCCCGCCACCGGCTCGATCACGACCGCTGCGATGTTTGAAGGGTCGTGCAGCGCGAGGATACGGTTCAGCTCCTCGGCGAGTTCGCCGCCCCACTCCGGCTCGCCGGTCGAGAAGGCCTGCCGCGCGCGGTCGTATGTCGTCGCCAGGTGATCGATGCCGCCGAGCGCCGCGCCATACATCTTGCGGTTGGCCGGAATGCCGCCGACGGAGATGCCGCCGAAACCGACGCCGTGATAGCCGCGCTCCCGACCAATGAACCGCGTGCGCTGCCCTTCGCCGCGCGCGCGGTGATAGCTGAGCGCCAGCTTCATCGCCGTATCGATCGCCTCGCTGCCGGACGACGCGAAGAACACGTGATCGAGATCGCCCGGTGCGAGCGCAGCAAGTCGGCCGGCCAGCTCGAACGCCTGCGGATGGGCGAACTGGAACGAAGGCGAATAGTCGAGCCGGCCCGCGGCCTCCGTGATCGCTGCCACCACCGCCGGCTGACCGTGACCGGCATTGACGCAGTAGAGTCCCGACGTCGCATCGATAATCTGACGCCCGTCGGGCGTGATGTAGTGCATGCCCTGCGCGGCCGAGATCATGCGCGGGCGCTGCTTGAAGGCGCGATTGGCCGTGAATGGCATCCAATAGGGCTCGAGCGCATTCACACCCGGGTCGTTCGCGGTCATCGCGGCAGCGTCCTTCTTCGATTGCTCCGACAGGCTATCAGGCGGGTGCGGCCCGAGAAAGTGCGAGCCATGACGACCGGGTGAACGGCAAGACGCGACGGCATGCACGCGCTCAACCGGAGCAACGCGACGGCCTTCGCAGAATGCGGCCATCGTTTTCCACAACGCCGCGGTTTGGCCGCAACAGCGCCAAGTACAAACCGTGATCGGGCGCTTGTTTAGCTCTCGTTAGGCGAATCGGCATGGTATCGTCCCCGCCGGGTTGCCTTTCACAGTCCTGGCGTAGCGCAAAGGAGAGCCCAATGTTCATGAGCGTCGTCACGCACTCGCCCGGCGTACCGGTTTATGCGGAGCTTGCAGGCTCGCGGGTGCTCGTGACAGGGCTTTCCGAAGACGTGGGCGTCGATCTTGCTCGCGCCTTCGCCGATCATAAGTGCCGCCTCGTGCTGCAGTCGGCGCACGACACGCCCGGCATGGCCGCCGTTACGACGCTGATCGCCGAAACCGCATCCGAAACCCGCGCCTATACGCAGATCATCGCCGACGGCAACGAGGCGGTGCGGTTCGCGCAAGGGCCGGCGCAGAGCTTTGGCGGCCTCGATACCGCCGTCAACCTCATCGGCATTTCTCCGGACGAGATGCGCGGCCGCACGACGCTCGAGGAAATCGAGGATTTCGTCTCCGAGAAGCTGCTCGCAGCGACGCTGATGACGCGCGTCATCGCCAACCGCATGCAACTGACGCTGACCGAGGGCCTCATCTTCAACGTCGTCGTGATGGCACCGCCTGCCAACGCCGCCGAATCCGCACTCGCCGGCATCCTGCGGAGCGCTCTCGCCACGATCACGCGGCGCGAGGCCGAGAGCTGGGCGGGGAAAGCGATCCGCGTCAACGCTGTCGGTCCGCGCGGCCTGCTCGAGCCCGAGGGGGCTTGCCTTTCTTCGGGGCCCGACATCGCCGCCCTCGCGCTCTATCTCGCCAGCCGCAAGGGCCGCCAGCTCACCGGGCACGTGTTCGACGCCGAGGGCGTCGCCACGCGCGGTTGCTGAGGTTTCGCGGGGTGCCAACGCTCGGCCAAACCGGCACGGCCATACAATCGCCGGCCGTGGGGTGAAGCGCCCGGGGTGCTCGGTTCCTGCGGACGAGCAACTTTCTGCCACGGTTCCTTTTGCCCCACCCGCGCAAACCCTCTTGCGTGCGCGCCGAACACTTGCCACCCTGGCAAGCTCAACTCCTGAAGTTGCACCGGGCGACCGCAATGGCCATTCGACGTTTCGCTACGCGCTCTGAACAAGCGCGGCACGCCTCACCATCACAGACGCTACGCGTCCGGTTCTCGTCCGCCGGCGGTGCCATTCGATGATCGGGTTAGTCATCGTGACTCACGGCGGGCTCGCCAGGGAGTTCCGCGCCGCTCTCGAGCATATCGTCGGGCCTCAGCAGCAGATCGAGACCGTTTCGATCGGCCCCGACGACGATACGGTCGAGCGGCGCCGTGAGATTCTCGACGCGGCCGCGCGCAGCGACAGCGGCGAGGGCGTCATCCTGCTCACCGACATGTTCGGTGGTACGCCTGCCAATCTCGCCATCTCGATCATGGAGGAGGCCAAGGTCGAGGTGATCGCCGGCATCAACCTGCCGATCCTCGTCAAGCTCGCCACCGTGCGTGGCGAACTCGACCTGCGCGAGGCCGTGCTGATGGCCCGCGATGCCGGGCGCAAGTACATCAAGGTCGCGAGCCAGGAGCTGATGAGCGGCGAGGGCTGAGAGCGCTGCGGTGCGCGACGCCGTCTTGATGTCCGTGCGTCCGCCACCGGATCGCCCCCGCGAAAAAAGGAGCTCCGCGCGAGCGAGAGGCCATGCCCGAGATTTCGTCCTCAAACAAACCGGAAGCCATCGTCACCATCCGCAACAGGAAAGGGCTGCATGCCCGCGCTTCGGCGAAATTCGTCAAGTGCGCGGAGCAGTTCAACGCCACGGTTCACGTTACGCGCGACAACATCACGGTCGGCGGTACGTCGATCATGGGGTTGATGATGCTGGCGGCCGGCCCCGGCGCCATGCTGCACCTGGTCGCTGAAGGCCGCGAAGGTCCGGAGCTGCTCGCCGCGCTCGTCGCCCTGATCGAGGACGGATTCGGCGAGGAGCAGGTCGAAAGTGGCTGAACACCCCGGGCCGAACGGTGCGCCGCCGGGCGTCGCTCATTCAACCGAGAAATACGAAAGGGGAGGCGTGGCGCGGCCTCCCCTTCGTCGTCATTGGCGGCACGCCCTACTTGGACAGGTAGAGGTCCGAGACCTTGAGCGCGATATCGCGGAACGCCTGCTTCAACTGCTCGCCATTGTCCGCCTGATAGAACTTGCCAGGGGATGAAGCGCAACTGCGAAGCAGGTTCAGGACCGACGAGTTGTCGCCGACGTCGAAGCCGACCGTATAGACGTCGATACCCTTCGCCTTCATGTTCGTGCACAGCGTCAGCGCCTGCTGGGCCGAAGTACCGTTCGTCAGCGTGCAACTCTGCGTGGCATAGGAAACGCCGGTCGCGCAGTACTGCGTGTTGTATTCGCCGTCCGTCATGAGAACCGCGATCTTGCGCAATTTCGGCTGACCCTTGATACCGAATTCGGCGAGCTTCGAATAGGGCTCGGGATGGCTGACGTTAGGGAGCTTGGACGACCAGTTCGGTGACAGCATGTACCAGGCCCACGCCGTACCGAGGTGGCCGGCCGTCACGCCGCTCGCCTGATAGGTGTCGATCTGCGCCTTGAGGTAGTTCTTGTTGCTCGTCAGCGGAACGACCGTGGCGCCCGGCAAGCACGTTCCGTTGCTGTCGTAGAACTTGCCTGGATTGCTCACCGAGACGGGCGTGCTGTCCAGCAGTGCGTCGACGCCCAATCGCTCCGTCACGCAGTTGGCGTCGCGATAATAGGTGGTGTTGTACCCTGAGCGATTTCGGAACGTGTAGCTCGAGGCGCCCGAGATGTTGAGCGCGGTCTTCAGCGTATTGTCGATGCGGATCGACTCCGAGAAGGGCACCAGCGCCACGCGCGAGGTGGCCTTACTCTGGTCCTCCCACACGACGATATCGATGAGGTCCTTCGCGGCAGCCTTGAGATCGACGATCTTGCTGCCGGCCATCGAACCCGTGACGTCGAGCATCAGTGACAGTTCGATGCTGGACTCGCTGTTGCCGCCAACGGCGACGACGGCCTCCGCGAACTCGGATTCCGACAGTTTGATCAGCGGAAGCTTGTCGACACCCGCGAAGCCGAGGAACGGTGTCAGAATCTCGGCCGTGCCCTCCGCCCTGACAGCCGTGTCATTACGCGCCGTGACGAACTTGATCCTGTCGAGAACCTGCAGGCGTCCTCGGGTGTTGGCCTCGTAGAAGCTCGTCGCCGCAGTTATGGCGGCGGCGGGATCCGTCGAGTTCGTCTGCAGCGACCGCGCCCCGGCAAGCACCGCCGCATCGACGGCGTTGAGCGTATCCGTGCGCGCACTCAGCCATTTGCTGAGGTCGATCGCGGCGCCGACGAACATCATCATGATGACGGACATCAACCCGAAGGCGATGGCGACATCACCACGCTCGTTGCGTCCGAGCCGGTAGATTCGCTTGAGCAGCATTTGGGCGGAGGTGGTTGGCAAACGCCCGTCGGAATAAAAAGACTTGAATGAAATAGTCATGAAGTGTCTCCAGCCCACACATCGAACAGCACACACATCGAGCCACGACTGACAGTATTTCTAAATTTGCTTCCAGTTGGTAAATTTGCAAGACCTGTGAATTCGTGGCAAAAAAACGATAAACACTATGGATTTGTGCAATTTGATGTAAACTTATATCATGGGATTTACTCGAATATAACCAATTAACACTTGAATGAAGCGATAACTACTCGTTCCAGCCCCGACGAATCCGCTTGAGAACGCGCAAGTGTCGAGTGTTCCAGCCGGACGGCATGTCTCAGGTTGAAACATGCGTGGACGTCGCAATCTGCTGGTTGACGCGCTTGGCAGAGATTTTTTTTCGCGTGCCCGCCCAGATAAATGGTTGGTCCGGGCCGTCCGCGACCGCTGGCGCCGGCGTCTCGTTCAATCGAGATGGACCAAAACCCGGCGCGATGCCGGGAGCGCGGATCCCTGGGAGCGCGGGCGAAGAAGACATAACGAGTTCTTTATATGTAGTTGCGGGCATCCCCCCGCTGTTGTATTGCTCCCCGCCATCAGGCCCGGGCGCCGGCCAACGCGCGCCGGCATGCACCAGCACACCGTGGCCGATCACACGAGATACCGCCGCCGGCGCGGCGCAGAGCGCCTGCCGCACACCGCCCGGCGCGCCACGACACAGCAAAACAGGAGAACCCTCAGCGATGACCGCCGCCAAAGACTACATCGTCAAGGATCTTTCGCTCGCCGCGTTCGGCCGCAAGGAAATCGAGCTCGCCGAGACCGAGATGCCCGGCCTGATGGCGATCCGCGCCGAGTACGGCCCGAGCCAGCCCCTGAAGGGCGCGCGCATCGCCGGCTCGCTGCACATGACCATCCAGACCGCGGTTCTCATCG
>CALMPK010000337.1 GCA_937873575.1 uncultured Hyphomicrobiaceae bacterium | reverse complement strand
AGGAAGCGGCGGAACTGCGGCAGCACGATGCGCGCCGGCGGCTTGCCCTGTACCATGTCGGCGGTGATGCCGTGGATGCGCGTCGAAACCTCGGGAATGTCGCGGCCGGGGTCGATCATCCGCTCGAACGTCTCACTCGTGAGGAGCCGGCCATTGACGACCTGCACGGCGCCGATCGACAGAAGCTCGTCGCCATCGGTCGGACGGAGGCCGGTCGTCTCGGTATCGAACACGCAGTAGCGCAAGGCCCTGAGCGGCGTCGCGGCGATGTTGCCGTGCGCCGCCTTGAACAGATCGAAATCGTAGTACTCCGGGCGCGGCGCGAGGGCCGCGGATTTGGTTTCGGGCTCGGGGTTCTCGGCGGGGCGCAGTGGTAGGCGCAGCATGGCGATGCCGTCGCCCGCCGCGGTGCTCCACACCTCGCCGCCGTGGCGTTCGATGATCTGGCGCGGCGTGCGGCTCGCGATGGCGCCCGCGAGGGACTCGTCCAGCCAGGATTCGAGCATATCCGCGTTGATCGGCGCGCCCGGCCACGAGATCTCGACGTAAGCGTAGGAATCGCCGCGCGTGACGCCCGCGTCGAAGCTCTTGAGGCCCGTCGCCTCGGCGAGCCGGCGCACAAGGTATTCGAGTGCCAGCATCAGCGCGTGGCTATCGGCGCGCAGCCATACGGGCAGGCCGACCGGCGTGACGGTGATGCCGTGCGACTGGCCCACATGCTTCTGCACGGCGCGGAAAAGATCGAGCGAGCGCACGTCCGTCATCGCCCAAGGGCCGACATCGAGGCGGTCGTAGCGCTTGGAGGCATCGACGAAGCGCGCGTTGATCTGGGTGAGCTCTTTGGAGACGATGTCCTCGAAGGCGGCGCGTTCTGGCGGCGAAAGTTCCGCGCCATCGGTCAGCATCTCGACCGCGGCGGTAAGGTTGGCCAGCGGGCGGCGCCATTCGACCATCACTTCGCGCAGCAGCGTGTCGCGCGCCGCGAGGCTCTCGATCTCGCTGCCGATGTCCTGAAACGACAGCACGTAGCCCGACATCTCGCCGGCCTGATCGATCACGAGGCGCATGCGCGTCTCGACCAGCGTGCCGAGGTCGACGGTCGAGGCCATGAAGCGGCGGATCGCGGTGCCTTCGTCGACCGGAGCGGCCTTGCCGTCGGCTTCGCCGCTGCCGCGCTGCGTGGGGGGGCGACGCGCGAGCGTGTCGAGTGCATGCAGCACCGGCTCACGAGTGAGGACGCCGAACAGCGGCCGCCCGAGACCGGTCATCTCGCGCAGTCCGAGAATGCGCTGCGCCGCCTCGTTGTAGAGAATGATGCGATGATCGCGGTTGCAGACGATGACACCCTCGGTGAGGTCGAGGAGGATCGTCTCGAGCTGGCTGCGCTGCTGGTCCGCGGAGCGCGTCGCGATGGCGACGGCGTCTCCGATCTCGCTTTTCGATCGATGCAGCGCGCGGGCGAGACCGCCGATATTCGTCGCCAGCCCCTCCACGAACTGCGAGCGCGGGACGATTGGGTCGCGATCCTGCGGGGTGAGCGTCAAGGCCCGCGCCTCGCGGGCCAGTCCGGCGAGCGGTGCGACCAGATAAAGAGAGAAGAGACCCCAGGCGGCGAGAAAGGCCAGGAGCGTTACGCCGAAGCCGATGGAGATGAAGGCATTGGCACCGGCGGATTGCTCCGCGGCGGTGGACGCGGACTGCATCAGCGATTTCACCACCACGACGGGCAGCACGAAGCCCGGCAAAGCGACGATGAGCAGAAGGACCGGTACGACGACGCGAAGGGGCATGAGACTCTCTGCTGTAGCCGCCTGCCTCTGCGCGGGGCGGCACGAGAGTGGCGTGCACCGAATAACGGGCGGAACGACATCATAGAAGGCAGTGGAGACCGTTCAAGGCACCGTTCGTTGAGTTTGCCGCCGCCGCTGTCGAATGTTGCGCTGCGTTGAACGGGAGAAGTTTGCTTGCGTTCGAAACGCGCCCAACCGAGGTGGCGAAATCGGCTTGGCGTTGGGTCTTTCCAGCACTACGTGCAATCAGGCCGTGCTCGCTCGCGCCGGTTCGAGCTTCGCTATGCTGCGATGCGGAATGTGGGGTGGTGTGCGTGGCACCGCCCCACATTCCTGCTCTGCATCAGAGACGCCCCTCCGAGACGAGGTCGATGGCGGTCCGAACCTGATTGATCGCCTTCTTGAGTGCGGACCGGCGGTCGCCGTCGAGGCGTGCGATCTCGACGCGCGGCGACAGCGCGATACCGCTTTCCGCATCGAGGAGCTGCTGCTCGAGCATGACGCCGAGGATCGTCTTGTGGGCATCGACGATCGCGGCGATGTTGTTGGCCGAGCCGACCCCATTGGCACCCACCGCCAGGAAACGGCCGGGCGTCGAGCGCTCGCGGATGAGATGCTTGATCGCCAGCACGCGCCCGACGGTGAACATCGGCATCAAGCCGAACTTCTTGAGGTCGAGGCGGCCGTTCTCTTCAGTGCGGAAGCCGCCGATCAGCGTGAATGGTGCCGACCACTTGCGCGCGTTTTCGGTCAGCAGCGACTGGAAGTCCGGTGCCGTATTGCCGATCTTGAGCGCGTAGTTGCGGATTTCCTCGCCGAGCGCCTTCTCGCCGTGCACGGGGATGCCGTCGAAGAAGATATCGACGTTGAGCAGATCCTCCGGGCGCTGGCGGCGAATCCAGCCATTGATGAGCTGATGCCAGCCGTCGACGCTGTGGCGCCACGCGGCGTTCTTCGCCATCACGCCGCCCTTGCAGAGGGGGATGCCGGCCTCGTCGAGATACTGCGCGAGCCGCGTGCCGAGTTCCTCGAACCAGCGGTCCTCGCTGCCACCCGGCTCACCCTTCTCGAAGACGATGGCATTGTCCTGGTCGGCGGCAAGCAGGCTTTCGCCGCGGCCGGCGGAGCCCATCACCAGCACGCAGAAGGGAACCGGTGGCGTGCCCCAGCCGTCGGCCGCCATGCTGGCCTCGGCCAGCTCGGCCGCGCGCCGCGTCGCCGCGCACAGCTCCGCGCTGATGACATTGGCGATACGGCGCGGCTCGATATCCTCGTTGAATAGCGAGCGCGATACGCGCGTCAGCCGGCCCCAGGCGGCACCGAGTTCGGCCGAGCTGTCGGCGGCGTCGATGTCCTCGCCAAGCACCAGTGCCGCGGTGGCGCGCTGATGCAGCAGGTCGCGCGGCGTTACGGCACCGATGATTTCGCCGGAAGCACTCTTGACGGCGAGGTGTCGGATTTTGAGCTTCTCGATGCGGGCGATGGCGCGATAGAGGAAAGCGTCCTCATCGACGGTCGCGAGCGGCTTCGACATGATCGATGCGACCGTGAGTTCGAGCGCGTCCGCGCCGCGCTCGCTCATCGCCTTCAGCAGGTCGCGCTCGGTGACGATGCCCGTCTCGCCGATGCCGTTGGTCGCGAACAGCGAGCTGATCCGCTTCTCCAGCATCATCGCCATCGCTTCGCGCAGCGTAGCCTCGCCGCGGATGAAGCTCGGCGTCGTCATGACTTCGGAAACGGAGTGGCTGTAGGGATAGCTGTCGAGCTGTGCGATGCGGTGCGTGTCGGCGAACTGCGGTACCCCGGAGATCGCGTCGCCGAGATCGTGAGACATCTGCTCGCGGCAGGCCGCGGCGGCTTCGGCGAGTGTCCTGATCTCCTTCTCGCGCAGTCGCGGAACGAGGGATTCGAAAATGCGTGCTGTTGCCATGGCGGTCGCTCCAGCGGATTGCAGGTCGGAGCATGGCAGCTCCAGCCACCTGCAGTAGTCGGGGAGACCATCGCTCGCGAGCGGCGGCGCCACGAGCCGGGCAAGCCGCTTCACGTCGATGGCGATGAAGCCCGGCCATGGCCTCTCGAGCCGCTGATACTCGGAGCGCAGAACGCCGATGTCGTAGGCGACGTTGTGTCCGATCAGCAGGTTCTTGCCGACATAGGCCTCGAACGCGCCGAGAACCTTCTCGAGCGAGCTCAAGGTGTCGCGCTTGAGGCGCCCGAGGCCGTTGAACTCGGCCTCTTCGGGCAGCGGCGTTTCCCCCGGCACCGCAAGACGATACGACTGCGCGTTGGGCACGAGCTTGCCGGTCTTGATGCGGGCCAATCCGATGCGTGTGATGCGGGCGCTGGTGGCGTCGCCCTCCGTGGTGTTGAGATCGAAGGCAACGCCGTCGAGGGCGATGAGCGGTGTGGCAGCGAGCGGTGCCGGCATGTTTGCCTCCTCGATGTCGATAGAAGGGAAAGGCGCTGATCCGCGACTTCGCTCCTTGACGGGCGTCAAAGCCGAGAGTGCGGCGCAGCAATTTTTTGATCGGATGGACCGTAAAGGACCCAATTGGCGGCGGCGCAGCCTGTCATGATGCCGCACCTCTCGCAAGCCGCGGCGGTTGCTCACGGGGGCCTTCGGTCGAGGTGGAAGGGCCCTGCGCTTATTTTGGAACTCAGAGCATTCAAGCGCCGCCGGCCGGGGGGAGCGGCGGGCGCGCTGCCTCAGGCGCGCTGGACGAAGCTGTCGACGACCCGCTTCGAGCCGGCCTTGTCGAACTCGATCGAGAGCTTGTTGCCATCGACATCGACGATGCGGCCGTAGCCGAACTTCTGATGGAAGATCCGCTCGCCCACGGCGAACCGCGGCGGGCTGGAGGAGGAGGCGATCAGCTCGCCCTCGATCGTCACAGGCGGGCGTGGCGCGGTACGGGAATCGTAGGTCTTGCGCGCGGTCGGCCGACCCGCCTGGGCGTCGTCGGAATTACGCTCGGCGCGCCGCCAGCCGGGCGTGTCGTAGGTCGAGCGCGAACCGCTGGAGGGATCACCGCGCCGATCGTCACCTGCCTGTTTCCCGCCGCCACCGCGCTCGAAACGCGATTGCCCGAAGGGGTTGGCGTAGATGCTGCCGAAACTCTGGTAGGCGCCGCCGAACGGGCTCTTCGCCTCGATCACCTCGACGTTGGCCTCCGGCAGCTCGTCGACGAACCGCGACGGGATGGCCGACTGGTAGAGGCCGCGCGTGCGCCTGTTCTGCGCGAACGAGATCTTGGCGAGCCGCTTGGCGCGCGTGATGCCGACGTAGGCGAGGCGGCGCTCCTCCTCGAGACCGGCCTTGCCGCTCTCGTCGAGGGAGCGCTGGTGCGGGAACAGTCCCTCCTCCCAGCCGGGCAGGAACACGGTGTCGAACTCGAGCCCCTTCGCCGCATGCAGCGTCATCAGGCTGACGCGATCGCCGTCGTCGCCCTGCTCGGTGTCCATCACCAGGCTGACGTGCTCGAGGAAACCCTCGAGGGAATCGAACTGGTCCATGAAGCGGACCAGCTCCTTGAGGTTCTCCAGCCGCGACTGTGCTTGAGGGCTCTTGTCGGCCTGCCACATCGCCGTGTAGCCGCTTTCGTCGAGAATGAGCTCGGCAAGCTCGGTATGGCGCATGGCGCCGATGCGCGAGCGCCAGCGCGCGAAGCTCTGGATGAGGTCGGAAAGCGAGCGGCGCGCTTTGCCCGTCAACTCCTCCGTCTCGATGATCTCCAGCGCCGCTTGGAACAGCGGCACGCCGCGCTCGCGCGCAAGCTCGCGAATCTGCTTCAGCGAGCTCTCGCCAAAGCCGCGCTTGGGCACGTTGACGATGCGCTCGAACTTCAAGTCGTTCGCGGGATTGACCGTGACGTCGAGATAGGCGATCGCGTCCTTGATCTCCTGGCGCTCGTAGAAGCGCGGGCCGCCGATGACGCGATAGGGCAGGCCGAGCGTGACGAAGCGGTCTTCGAACGCGCGCATCTGGAAGGACGCGCGCACCAGGATGGCGATCTCGTTCAGCCTGTGTTTCTTGCGCTGGAATTGCTCGATGTCCTCGCCGACGATACGCGCCTCCTCCTCGTCGTCCCAGACACCTGTGACCGTCAGCTTCTCGCCGGATGAGCCGTCGGTGAACAGGGTCTTGCCGAGGCGGCCTTCGTTCCTTGCGATGAGGCCGGAGGCCGCGGCGAGGATGTGACTGGTCGAGCGATAGTTACGCTCGAGCCGGATCACCCGCGCGCCGGGGAAGTCGTGCTCGAAGCGGAGGATGTTGTCGACCTCGGCGCCGCGCCAGCCGTAGATCGACTGATCGTCGTCTCCGACGCAGCAGATGTTGGGCGAGCCTTGTGCGAGCAGCCTGAGCCAGAGGTATTGGACGACGTTGGTGTCTTGGTACTCGTCGACCAGGATGAAGCGGAACCGCCGCTGGTAATCGGCGAGAACGTCGGGATGCTCCAGGAACAGCCTGAGGCATTCGAGCAGCAGATCGCCGAAGTCGCAGGCGTTGAGTTCTTTCAGGCGCCGCTGGTACGCGGCGTAGAGATCGCGCCCCTTGCCGGCGGCGAAGGCGGCGGCCTCTCCAGCCGGCACCTTTTCGGGTAGAATGCCGCGGTTCTTCCAGCCGTCGATCAGCGCTGCGAGCTGGCGCGCGGGCCAGCGGTCCTTGTCGAGGTTGGCAGCCTCGATCACCTGCTTCATCAGGCGGAGCTGGTCGTCGCTGTCGAGGATGGTGAATCCGGATTTGAGGCCGACGAGCTCGGCGTGACGGCGCAGGATCTTGACGCCGATCGAGTGGAAGGTGCCGAGCCACGGCATGCCCTCCACGGCTCCGCCGACCAGCGCGCCGATGCGCTCCTTCATCTCGCGGGCCGCCTTGTTGGTAAACGTGACGGCGAGCACCTGGCTCGGCCACGCCCGGCCGGAGGCGAGAATGTGGGCGATGCGCGTCGTCAGAACGCGGGTCTTTCCGGTGCCCGCGCCGGCCAGAACCAGCACCGGGCCATCGAGCGCTTCGACAGCGGCGCGCTGCTCGGGATTGAGGCCGTCGAGATAGGGCGCACCGGCAGGTCCGCCGGAAGCCCGCAGTGCCCGCTCGGAGATGGAGAGGCGCCGCGGCGGCTCGTCGGGTATCGGGTCGTGCGCCGGGTCGTGACGGGGCGGCAAGGGCGGCGGAGGTGGTGGCGCGAGCGGCAGCCGGGACACCTCTTTCGGCGTGTCCCCAGACCTTTCACCCGGCGTTACTTTTGGCATGTCCTTCGGCGCGGCGGAACCTTTGCGCTCCCCAGGGGGCGAGGCCGCCTTCTCGTCGCGTACCCGCGCCGCCTTCGCCGGGGCCTCCGGGAGGTCGAACGGCAGGTCATCGAACAGTTGCCCGGCCGGGTCTGTGTTCCCGCTACGTTTGCGATTCATGGCCATCGTTAGCGACTATAGCACCTGCTGGCCGGCAGGAAGGGGGCGGCGGGCAGGCTCCACAGGGAAGCGGCGGCCGCCGGGACCGCTTCGGCTCGGTGCATTTTTTTTCCGGCGATCGTCCGGGGAGTCACCCAGGAAACTGCCCGGGCCCGTGCCGGGGCGTAGAAATAGTTCATCAGACACGAGGCGATCGCCTCTCACCCGCAACCCAGACCAGCCCCGGAGCCGCCGCCATGACCGCCACCTTCGCCCGCACCGCCCTCGCCGCCCTGACCCTCGCCGCCGGCATCGCCGCCCAGACCTCGGGCGCAGCCGCGATCTCCAACTCCGTCAAGTTCGCCTGCATGGCCGACTACTTCTCCTACTGCTCGCAGCACAGCCCCGACGGCTCGGGCGTCCGCCAGTGCATGCGCACCAACGGCCTCAAGCTTTCCAAGCGCTGCGTGAACGCCCTCGTCGCCGCTGGCGAAGTCTCCAAGGAGGAAGTTGCGCGTCGCTCGGCGGCGGCCAACTAATCCCTCCATCCGGCGGAGGCTCCGAGGGGGTGGCGAAAGCCGCCCCCTTTTGCTGTGCCGCTATCGGTTCGATTGGGCGGAGCGGCCGCCGGGGTGGCTCTGGCCACCGATCGTCTTTTCAGCGTGCGCGCAGGCCGCCGATCGCCAATCCCAGCACTAGGCATATGGTGGCGGCGCCGCCGAGGACGAGGGGCAGCCCCCATTTCTCGGGTAAACTGTCGATCACGCCGTTCGCCGGGTCGCTCGCCGGATAGAGCACCGGGACCCGGTCGCCGAGAGCGTGGGCCGGTGCACGCCATGACCATCCGGCAACGAAACGATGCGCTTTGCCCGAGCCGTCCGTGAACTCGACGACGGCGGCGACCTTCGGCTCGGGTTGTGGCCCTTTCTGCGCCGGTGGAGGCGTCACGCCGCGGAAGGCGACGACGATCCCAGTCGATCGCGCGTAACCGGAATAGGCGGAAGCCTTGACCAACGCTGTTGCGCCCCCGCAGAGTGCCAGGGCAAGGGCGACGACCAGCAGAGCCTTTGTGAGCATTGTGCGCCTCTCCCTCACGGTCTTAGTCCGATCCAAACGGCTCACCGCCGTGTGTCTCAGCGGTGCTCCTCGACAGTCGCGTCGATCAGGGCCCGGTTGAACGCATTGAGCGCCTGGATACGCTCCGCATGGCCGATCACCACCGTCGTGTCGGCTTCGGAGACGACTGCGATGCGCGCTGCGCCCGTCGTGTCAAAAGCCCGCAGCGCGCGTTCGAGCGTGTCGGACGGTAGAAGCCATGGGCTGCCGGACGCCGGATCGAGCCGCGTGGCGCTCGCCTCGTCGTTGCCCGCGGCAGTCATGAACGAGGACACCATCAGGCGCCGCATGATGCTCTTGTGGGGGCCTTCCTGCAGGAACAACCCGCGCTTGCCGAGCTGCCAGTGGAAGAAGCTCTGCCCCAGCACCGCCTGGCTCAGCGCAACGGAAATTGAGACCGTGAGCAGCAAGGCGATGGTCATCGAGTATCCGCCCGTCAACTCGAAGCAGATGAGCGTGGTGGAAAGCGGCGCGCCGAGCACGGAGGCGGCGACCGCCCCCATGCCGAGGATCGCGTAGAGGCCGTGGCTCGCGCCGACGTCTGGAAACGTCGAGGTGGCGATGATGCCGAAGGCCGCGCCGGTCGTCGCGCCGAGATAGAGCGAGGGCGAGAAGACGCCTCCGGCGAAGCGTACCGACATCGAGATCGCGGTTGCGGCCGTCTTGGCGACGATCAGCATCAGCAGCATCGCCAGCGGCAGGTTGCGGTAGAGCGCCTGATCGGTTGTCTCGTAGCCGACGCCCAGCACTTCGGGAAAAACGAGCGCGATGGCGCCGACCGCGAGGCCGCCGAGGCCGGTGCGCAGCCACAGCGGCATGTCGAACCGCCAAACGACGCGCTCGCTCAGCATGATGGCGACCTGGAACAGCACGGCGACGGTGGCGCACGTCACGCCGAGCAGCACGAAGGCCGGGAACTCCCAGTAGGTGGTGATCTGGTACTCGGGCACCGCGAACGCGGCGAAGTTGCCGAAGTGCAAGCGGCTGACGATGCCGCCGGCGACACTGGCGATGACGATCGGCACGAGGGCGCGAAGTGCGTAGTGGCCGAGGATCACCTCATGCGCGAAGAGCACGCCGGCGATCGGTGCGTTGAACGAGGAGGAGACGGCGGCCGCGACGCCCGCCGCAAAAAGCGCCCTGCGGCTGGCCGGCGTCAGGCGGAAACGGTCCTCGATCGAAGATGCGAGCATGGCGCCCAGGTGCACGACGGGGCCTTCGCGCCCGAGACTGGCACCAGAGCCGAGCGACAGCGCGGCGAGGAATGCGCTCCACAGGCCGGTGCGGACGTCGATCCGGCAGTCACGCAGGGCCCGTGCCTCGATCACGTCGGCAACGGCATGCGCGCGCCGGCCGCTGACGAAGCGCTCGAGCAGGAAGCCGACGATCAGCCCGCCGATCATGGGCGCCAGCAGCACGTTCCACCACGGCACCTTCGCCGCCGCCGAGACCACCCGCTCGCTCGCGGTCCACAGCCAGGGAAGCTGGAACACGCCGATGGCGAGGCGGAAGCCCAAGGCAGCGTAGCCGACCGCGACGCCGACGAGCGCCGCCAGCACCCAGATGAGCGGCTGCCGCTCGGCCAGAAACTCCCTGAAATTGTGGCCGAGACGCTCGCTGATGACACCGAAAGTCGATGCGAGGTTGCGCGCGATCGCGCGCCGCGCTCCGAGGATCGCGACGGCCAAGCGCGATGGCTTGGCGGCGGTGGGCGTGCTGGCCGGGCTTTCGGTCGCCTCGCCGGGTTGTGAGCTCATGGCGCCCACCATGATGGAACCGGGCATGCCGCTTTCGCGTGAGCATTCCCGATCACGAATGTCGGGTTGCGTTTCCGGTCCCGTCGCCGAGCGGACCGCCGGAGTGCGCAGAGCTGCAAGTTCACACTTGAATTCCTCGGCAGGGTGTCAAAGTTTGGTCCGGGGCGGATGGCAGAACCTTATGCGAGCGTTCCGGTGCATTGTGCCTCAGAAGCACGATGCCCTCGTTGCACCGTGCCGGCGCGCAATTCACGGCCGACGGCCCCATCGGGCGTTCGCGCCACAGATCGCTGCATGAAAGGTTCGGTTCGGATATTCACAAGCTCAAGTGCTATTCCTGATGTTGTCCTGTTCCGGTGTTGCGATGTGCTGCCGAACGTGGCGTTCCGGCACCAGCCCCACCTCGAGGACGCCATTCTGGCGGACGAGGTGCAGAGTAGCCTTGAAATCCGCCGCGCGGCAAAGCCTGATCGGCGGCGATGGGCGGTCAGTGGGCCGCATCGGGGAAGAATGGAGCATCAGCCGGCCGAGCGCGATCGCCCCAGGCGACGAGCGTTCGGATATAGATGCTCTCGAAGCGCGAAGCTGGAGCACCTTCAGCCGATCAGTGGAACCGATTGCGGGTTCGTCTGAACGGATGACGCTTCAGGCGGCCGCCGTGCGGCCGTTTTGAATGGATGTGCGGGAGAGGCGGCACTTGAACAGCGTGGTGATGTGGATCGGCGCAGTGCTTGCCGCGGTGCTCGCGGCACTGTTCGCCGTGCCGATGTTCATCGACTGGAACGGCTACCGTGGCGTCTTCGAGGAAGAGGCCTCCCGAATTCTCGGCCGTAACGTCCGTGTCGGCGGCAGCGTCAATCTGAGGCTCCTGCCGACGCCCTATCTTCGCTTCGAGAAGCTGCGCATCGCCGATGCCACGGGCGGAACGGGCGAGCCGCTGTTTCGCGCCGAAACCTTCACCGTTTGGCTGTCGGTGCCGCCGCTGCTGCGCGGCGATGTCGAGGTCCGCCACATGGCGCTCGACCAGCCGGTCGTCAATCTGGCGCTCGACGCCGACGGGGTCGGCAACTGGACGAGCCTTTCGGTGCGCACCGCGCGCCTGCCCTTCGTGCCTCACAACGTGGCGCTACACTCCGTCGACATCTCAGGCGGCAGGGCCGTCCTGCGCGGGGCGTCGGCGGGTGAGATCGCCCGCCTCGACGCGGTCGATGGTGAGCTCGCGGCGGAAGCGCTCGACGGTCCGTTCCGCTTCACCGGCACGGCGACGTGGGACGAGGCGCCGCGTGAGCTGCGCATCGCCGCCGGAAAGGTTTCCGCCGATGGTGAGCTGAGGTTCAAGGCGACCGCGCGGACCAAGGGGGCCGACGGCGTTACGGCGCAGCTCGACGGCAGTATCCTCGATGTCGCCGGCAAAGCACGGATGCAGGGCGCCCTCTCGATGAAAGTGCCGCTGCCGGAATTGCCGGCGGCGGCTTCCGTCGTCGCGGGCGCAGAGGTGCCGGCCGCACCACCGGTCGCGCCTTCGCCGCAAGTTACGCCGGGGCCGCAGGGCAAAGTAGAGCCG